>JBBRHS010000446.1:0-2584 GCA_038222385.1 Acidimicrobiia bacterium | reverse complement strand
GCAGCCGTCGCCCGTGGTGGTCAGCTCGTGGTCGAGGAAGTCGCGGAACCCGCGCCGGGGCCGGGCGATGCGCTCGTGGCCGTGCGCGCGTGCGGGATCTGCGGGTCGGACCTCCACGCCCTCGTGCACGGAGACGCAATGGTGGAGATGTCGGCGCTCGGGGGTGCTCCCTCGCCGTTCGATCCTGAACGCGACTTCGTGATGGGTCACGAGTTCTGTGCCGAGATCCTCGAGCTCGGTCCCGAGACCGATGGCGTCGCGGTGAAGCCGGGTGATCTCGTGGTGTCGATCCCCGTCGCGTTGACGCCCGGCGGGATCGAAGCCGTCGGCTACTCGAACACCTACGGAGGGGGCTACGCGGAACGCATGCGGGTCACCGCGGGGATCTGCATGAAGGTCCCCGACGGCCTCGACGCGCGCCGGGCCGCCCTCACGGAACCGATGGCGGTCGGGCTCCATGCGGTGAACAAGTCGCAGATCAAGGCGGGCGAGAGCGCAGTCGTGTTGGGCTGCGGACCGATCGGACTCGCAGCGATCGCGGCGCTCTCGCTGCAAGGCATCGAACCGATTGTCGCGGCCGACTTCTCGCCGCGGCGCCGGGCGCTGGCCGAGCAGATGGGCGCGCACGTCGTTGTCGACCCGGCCGCAGAACCCGCGATCGACGCGTGGCGGCGGGTCGCGGGGAGTCGTCCGCTGGTGATGTTCGAGGCAGTCGGCGTGCGCGGGATGCTCGATGCGGCGATGCGCGACGCACCGCCACAATCCCGGGTGGTGGTCGTCGGGGTGTGCATGGAGGTCGATGAGGTGCGTCCGATGGTCGGCATCGTGAAGGAGCTCTCGATCCAGTTCGTGCTCGGGTACGACCCGATGGAGTTCGCGTCGACACTCCAAGCGATCGCCGAGGGCCGCCTCGACGTGGGACCGCTCGTGAGTGCCACCGTCGGCGTCGAGGGCGTGCCGGCGGCGTTCGATGCGCTCGCCCGACCCGATGAACAGGTGAAGATCCTCGTCGAGCCGGGCGGACCAGCCCTTCCCACCGCGCCCTGAACGTCAGCCGCTACGGCTGCTGTCGCGGTACGCACCTGGTGCGGTGAACACGCCGCGCTTCCAGCGGTCGGGCGTGAACAGCAACGCCCGGGGGTAGTCCTCGAACATCCAGCGGGCGAAGTTCCGGCGGGTCCACGGAGTGAGGTCGGCGGCTCGGATGGCAACCCGGGCGCCGATCGGGTGACTGAGCACCCGCTGCAGCGCGCCGGCGAACCGCAGGTCGCGTCCGAGGCTGCGATGCACCGACGACCGGTACCGCGCGCCGACGTCGCCCCCGGCCGCAGCTGCTTCCGCTGCGAGCACGCCCGTCTCGAGTGCCTGTGCGATTCCTTCACCCGTGAGCGGATCGACGACCGACGCGGCATCACCCGTGAACAGGACGCGTCCGTCGACGAGTCGATCGGGGTCGTAGGCGGTCGGGATCGGCCAGGCCCGATGGTTCGCCTCGGGCTCGGCGTTCGGGCCGAGGACCGACTGCATCGACGCGCGGGTCAGGAGGTCGCGCCACGTCGCCTTGATCCACTTGCCGTCGACCCCGGGCCCACGCAGCACTCCGAAGCCGACGTTGGCGCGCCCGCCCGGGAGCGGGAACACCCAGGCGTATCCAGGGAGCAGGTCCTGCTCGAACAGCACCCAGAGCTTCGGGTCGTCGACCCCCCGGAAGTACTGCCGGAACGCGCTCCACTCGCCGAGTGCGGGCGCCACCTCGGGTCGCAGCAGCTTGCGGGTGGGGGAGTACGTGCCGTCAGCCGCGACGACCCGACGAGCGCGCACGACCCCACCGTCGCCGAGCTCGGCGACGATGCCGGTGCGATCGGGTTCTTCCTTCAACCCGACGAGTGCCGTGTGCTCGCGCACGTCGACGTCGCGACGCTGCGCGAGGGCGACCAGCGCCGCGTCGAGTTCGGCGCGGGGGACGACCACGGAATGGTGACCGGCACCGGTCGGGAGCGGGAGGACGACCCGACGGCCGCTCGGCGAGACGAGGACCGCTGTGTCGACCGGTGCGAGCGCGGGGTCGACATCCCCGATGGGGAGCCCGAGCGCCTCGAGCGTGCGCAGGGCGGCCGCGGTGAGGCCGTCGCCGCAGGTCTTGTCGCGCCCGAACCCGGCCTTGTCGATCACGAGCACGTCGAGACCACGGTCCCGGGCCGTGATCCCGGCCGCGATCCCGGCGGGTCCGGCGCCCACGACCAACAGGTCGACGTCGAGGTCGCTCATCGATCGCGACCGTAATCCGCAGCCGCCGGGTTGCTCCGACCCTCCTTTCGACACCTGCGGCGGATTCGCGTCAGAATCCCGCCTGCGAGACAACCCGCCCCACCCCCGGTCGGCCGCAACCCCGGTCGATCACCCAGCACGCGTCGCGCCCCGTCTCGGCGCGCTCAGACCATGGGAGCACCATGAACGTCCTCGTCTGCGTCAAGCAGATCCCCGACCCGGCCACGCCCGGCGAGCTCACCGCGGAGCACACGCTCAAGCGGGAGGGCAAGCTGATCCTCGACGAGTCCGACAGCTTCGGCGTCGAGATGGCACT
>JBBRHS010000445.1:0-2584 GCA_038222385.1 Acidimicrobiia bacterium | reverse complement strand
CCTGCACGCACGCCGCCGGCCGCACCGGATCCCGGCCGGGGAAGCTCGGCGGTTCACTGCGCGATGAGGAGCCGAGGATCCACGCGGGCGGGCGACCGTCGGCTGCAGCTGCGTTCCCCCCCCCGCCTCGTTCGTGAGCACCACCGCGCACGCGCCGTCGGACGACGGACACGACTCGAGGTAGCGGCGCGGCTCCCACAGCATGGGCGACGCCTTCACCTTCTCGATCGAGATGTCTTCGATCTTCAGGTGCGCGTATGGGTTCTTCAGCGCGTTCTGGCGGTCCTTGACCGCGACCTTCCACCCGATGTGCTCGGGCGCGCCGCTGCGATGGATATACGTGCGGATGAACGGGGCGAAGGCGCCGCCCGCGCCGAGCGACGCGCCTTTTCCGCTCCCGAGCGCGAACTGCGCGTTGCCCTCCGACTGCTTCTCGAACGCGATCGCGAGCACGCGTTCGTGCTTCCGTGCCTGCACGGGCGACGCGGCGACGATCGCGGTCGTGCCCCCGACCGAACCCGCGGTGTGCACGCGGAACATCGGCTTGCCGACCGCACCGAGCGCGTCCGACAGGTACAGCTCAGGCTTCATGACCCCTTCGAAGAGATCGGGAGCCTCGCTGATCACCACCGCGTCGATGTCGGCGATCGTCATGTGCGCGTCGTCGAGCGTCCGGAACATCGCCTCGCGCAAGAGCCCCGCGTAGGAGACGTCGTGGCGGCGAGACTTGTGATGGGTCTGACCGACCCCGACGAGTCTCGGCCAGGCCAACGAGGCGGTTCGCGTTGTCGATCGCCCGCTTCGCCTCACCGGTCCCGACAACCGACCACCCGCGCGCACAACTCCGCCGCCGACCGATCCCCGTGCGCCACATGCGCGTTCGTGTCGGCGATCCGTTTCGCGGCCTTCGACGTGACCGCATCCGCGAGCCGGTGGATGGTGCCCATCTGTTCCACCACCCGGACCGCGTCACGTCCCGCGCACGACGCGTCGAACCGCCGGGCGATCGCCTCCAGAGCAGTGCGGGCCGCAGCCAGTTCCTCCGTGAACGTCGAGGACATCCAACCGCGAGGGCGGGACAACAGCGTCGCGGACTGACCGCAGACGCGAGCGTCAGTCGTCGAGCTCGGCGAGGACTTCGCCGATGATCTTCGTCGCCTCGTGGGCGGGCAGCGGTTCACCGCCCTCGGCCGCGGCCACTTCGGCGGCGAAGCCCTCGACGGAGGGAACACCACCCACGAGGACGTGCCGAAGCGCTTCACCGCTCGCGGTCGGGTCGTCGAGGTGCTCGACTGCCGCCGCGACCTCGTGATCGGGAGACGTGGCGACCTCGTGCACGAGCGCCATGGCCTCCTGTCGACCCGAAGCGGTCGACACGACCGGCTCGCGATCGGGGTTCTGCTGCTCGTCCCACGCGACGAGTGCTTCGTCGTAGCCACCTTCGCCGGGATGGAGCACGCGGGTCGTCGGCGCCTCGTGGGTGGGAGCGACGTCCGGGTCGGTCTCGCCGTCGGAGTCGTGACGACCGGGGAGCACGGGGACGACGAGCGTTCCGTCGTCGTTGCGGATGATCTCCATGGACGTTCTCCGGTGGCTAGGTGGGTGGGTGAGCAGATGGGTGGGTGAGCAGATAGGTGGGTGAGCAGGCCGGTCCACTCGGTGCCCTACCCCACTCGTCCCGATCGAAACGGGATCAGGCGATCACCGGCTCAAGGGACTCCCCCGCCCGGCCGAGATTGTGATGACCCGAACGAGAGGCTGCGCTCCCATGACCGTCCCGAGAACCCGGAGCACCCGGTTTGTCATCGTCGTCGGCATGCTCGCGACCGCGAGCCTCCTCGCCGGCTGCGGAAACGCCGACGAAACGGCATCCGAACCGAAGCCGAAGCGGGCCGAGATCGCCGACAAGCCCCGAACGGCTGCGATCGACGGGAGCACGTGCCTGATCGGAACCGGTGTGGTCGCGGACGCGATCGGCTCCGAAGTCGTCGACCAGGGCATCACCGGCGGATCGACGAGCAATCCCGAGACCACCATCAGCTGGTCGGGCTGCACCTTCGAGACCGACGACGGCACGACCTACCGCGTCGCGGAGCTCGTCGGTGACGACGGTCGACCCGACGCCGCCGCCTTCACCGATCTCGTCGCCACCGCCGGCGACGCACCGGAACCGCCCGGTGTCGGCGACGACGCGTTCTACTCCGACGACACTTTGTACGTCGCGGTCGACGACGAGACCCTCGTGTTCGAGATCTTCGGCGCCGACCTCGCCGAGGGCGACCGGGCCCGGTTGGAGGCCCTGGCCGCGAACATCGTCGCGATCGAGGGACCGGGAGCCGACGCGCGGTGTGACGAACTCGCCACGGAAGTCCCGGCGGAGTGGCAGCTCGGCACCACCGTCAGCCGGGGCGGCGGCACCCGTGGCGGTGTCGACTACGAGCTCTGCGGCATCGAGGTCGCGATCGGCTCGGGCTCGACCCTCGAGGTCGAGGTCATCCCGGGCCTCACCGTGTTCGACGACGAGCAGACGAACTCCGAGGCCGACGCGGCGGTCCGCATCGACGACCTCGGCGACGACGCGGTC
>JBBRHS010000444.1:0-2584 GCA_038222385.1 Acidimicrobiia bacterium | reverse complement strand
CTCCTGGTCGAATCCGCTGCGCCGGCTCGACCGCTCACCGGTTCGGCTACCGTGTCACGTGTCCGCCGGCTCCCCTTCTTCTCATCTCTCCTGGTCGAATCCGCTGCGCCGGCTCGACCGCTCACCGGTTCGGCTCCCGTGTCACGTGTCCGCCGGCTCCGCTTCTTCTCATTAGAGCGGCACGTTCCCGTGCTTGCGCTGCGGGAGCTTCTCTTTCTTGGTTCGCAGCATGTCGAGCGACTGTGCCAGGACCTTGCGCGTGTCACGCGGGTCGATCACGTCGTCGACGTAGCCCCGCTCGGCGGCGCTGTACGGGTTCGCGAACCGCTCGGTGTAGTCCTCGATCAGCTCGGCCCGCCTCTCCACCGGGTCGTCGGCCGACTCGATCTCACGCCGGAAGATGATGTTCGCGGCTCCGTTGGCGTCCATGACCGCGATCTGTGCCGACGGCCAGGCGAATGCGATGTCGGCGCCGATCGACTTCGAGTTCATGACCACGAACGCGCCGCCGTATCCCTTGCGGGTGATGATCTGCACGCGGGGCACGGTGGCCTCGCAGTAGGCGTACAGGAGCTTGGCGCCGTGGCGGATGATCCCGCCGTACTCCTGGTTGGTCCCGGGCAGGAATCCCGGGACGTCGACGAACGTGACGAGCGGGACGTTGAACGCATCGCAGGTGCGCACGAAACGCGCCGCCTTCTCCGACGCCTCGATGTCGAGGCAGCCGGCGAGCACCTGGGGCTGGTTCCCGACGATGCCGACCACGTGCCCGTCGACGCGGCCGAATCCGCACACGATGTTCTGGGCCCACAGCGGCTGCACCTCGAAGAAGTCGCCGTCGTCGACGACCTCGGCGATGATCTTCTTCATGTCGTACGGCTTGTTCGGCGCGTCGGGGATCAGCTCGATGATCCCGTCGCACGACCGGTTCGGATCGTCGTCGGGCTCGTAGTACGGCGGGTCCTCGAGGTTGTTCGACGGAAGGAAGCTCAGCAGGTAGCGCACCTGGTCGAGGCAGGTCTGCTCGTCGTCGGCGACGAACGTGGCGACACCCGATTTGGTCGCGTGCGTCATCGCGCCGCCGAGCTCCTCCTGGGTGACGTCTTCTCCCGTCGCCGCCTTCACGACGTCGGGGCCCGTGATGAACATGTGCGACGTCTCCTTCACCATGAAGATGAAGTCGGTCATCGCAGGCGAGTAGACCGCGCCGCCGGCGCACGGGCCGAGCACCACGCTGATCTGGGGGATGACGCCCGAGGCCTTCACGTTGCGGAAGAAGATCCCTCCGTACGACGCAAGCGAGACGACGCCCTCCTGGATGCGGGCACCCGCGCCGTCGTTCAGGCCGATGAACGGCGCGCCGACCGACTCCGCGAGGTCCATGACCTTGTGGATCTTCTCCGCGAACACCTCGCCGAGCGCGCCGCCGAACACCGTGAAGTCCTGTGAGAAGAGGAAGACCTTGCGGCCGTCGATCGTGCCCCACCCGGTGATCACACCGTCGGTGAGCGGCCGGGTGTTCTCGATCCCGAAGCCATGCGCGCGGTGGCGCGCCAGCATGTCGAGCTCGACGAAGCTCCCGGGGTCGAGCAGCTTCTCGATCCGCTCGCGCGCGGTGAGCTTGCCCCGGTCGTGCTGGCGCTTGACCGCCGCATCGCTCCCGGCGTGCAGCGCCTCCTCCCGCAGCTCCGCGAGTCGGTCGAGCCGTTCCTCGATCGGGTGCGGGACCGGCGCCACCGGCGCCACCGCACCCCCTTCGCCCTGGATCTCAGATTCTTCGACAGCCATCGCTGATCGTTCCGCTCGCTCGTCGGTTCGGACCACCTCGTTACGGTGTCCGCTCGCTCCACATGACCCGGCCAGGCTAGTAGCGCAGGGACCTTCAGCTCCTGGTGAGGGGTTTGTAGGCGATGCGGTGGGGCTGGTCGGCCTCGGCCCCGAGCCGCTTGTGGCGCTCGACTTCGTAGTCGGAGAAGTTGCCCTCGAACCAGCGGACCTCGGAGTTGCCCTCGAACGCGAGCACGTGGGTCGCGATGCGATCGAGGAACCACCGGTCGTGGCTGATCACGACGGCGCAGCCGGGGAAGGCGAGAAGCGCCTCCTCCAGGGCCCGGAGCGTGTCGACGTCGAGGTCGTTGGTCGGCTCGTCGAGCAGGAGCACGTTGCCGCCCGACTTCAACACCTTGGCCAGCTGCACGCGGTTGCGCTCACCACCCGAGAGGTCGCCGACCAGCTTCTGCTGATCGGAACCCTTGAAGTTGAAGCTCGACACATAGGCCCGGCCGTGGATCTCGCGGCCACCGACGACCAGGTGGTCGACCCCGCCGGTGATCTCGTCGTAGACCGTGTTCGTCGCCTCGAGCGTGTCGCGCGACTGGTCGACGTAGGCGAGTTGCACCGTCGTCCCGGTCTTCAGTGACCCCGCGTCGGGCACCTCCTGGCCTGCGATCATCCGGAAGAGGGTGGTCTTTCCCGCACCGTTCGGCCCGACCACGCCGACGATCCCGCCGGGTGGCAGCGCGAACGAGAGACCGTCGATGAGCAGCTTGTCGCCGTAGGCCTTCTCGAGACCGTCGACCTCGAC
>JBBRHS010000443.1:0-2594 GCA_038222385.1 Acidimicrobiia bacterium | reverse complement strand
GGCGTGTTCCCCGAGCCATGGGCGTTCACCCAGCGTGCCCGCACGTGGCTCCTGGCCCACCGCGCCGACTTCGACCTCGTCCACGACAACCAGTCGTTCGGCAGCGGACTGCTCGCGATGATGGACGATGGCTGGCCGATCTGCGCCACGCTCCACCACCCGATCACCGTCGACCGCGACCTCGAGCTCGAGCACGCGACCACCCGGTACAAGCGGGCCACGCTGCACCGTTGGTACGCGTTCCTCAACATGCAGATGAAGGTGGCGCGGCAGATCCCCCGGCTCGTCACCGTATCGGAATCGTCGCGCCGCGACATCGTCGCCCAGATGCACGTCCCCGACGAACGCCTGCACATCGTGCCGGTCGGTGTCGACCAGGAGATCTTCCGGCCGATGCCCCAGGTCGCGCGCGTGCCCGGACGACTCATGACCACCGCCAGTGCCGACGTCCCGATGAAGGGGCTCACTCCCCTCCTCGAAGGCCTCGCGAAGCTGCGCATCGAACGACCCGACGCCCACCTCGTCGTCATCGGGAAGCAGAAGGACAAGAGCTCGATCCCCGCCCTCATGGAGCGCCTCGGCCTGACGGGCGCGGTGGAGTTCGTCTCCGGCGTGCCGCAGGACCGAATCGTCGAGCTCTACGCCGAGGCCGAGATCGCGGTCGTCCCGTCGCTCTACGAGGGGTTCTCGCTCCCGGCCATCGAGGCGATGGCGTGCGGGGTCCCGCTCGTCGCCACGACCGGCGGCGCGCTCCCCGAGGTCGTCGGACCCGACGGGATCAGCGCGCGCACCGTCGCGCCGAACGACCCGTCGGCCCTGGCCGCAGCGATCCTCGAGCTGCTGAACGACCCCGACCAGCGAGCCCGCATCGGTGCCAGCGGCCGCGACCGGGTGCTCGACCGGTTCACCTGGCGGGCGAGCGCGGTCGGGATGATCGAGAACTGGCACGCCCTCCTCGACGAGCAGGCCGCGACCCGCGCCGGGACGCGCTGACATGCCTGCCGAGCCCACGTGCTGACCGTCGACTTCGACCGACTCCAGCTCCACCCCGGCCACACCATCCTCGACATGGGGTGTGGTGGTGGACGCCATGCCTTCGCCGCCCTGCGCCGCGGCGCCAACGTCGTGGCGTTCGATGCCGACGGCGGCGAGCTCAAGGAGGTGCGGGCGACGATCGGCGCGATGTCGGAAGCCGGCGAGCTCGCCGAGGGCGCGCCCGGTGGGCAGGTCCAGGGCGACGCCCTCCAGCTCCCCTTCCCCGACGACTCCCTCGACCGGATCGTGTGCTCAGAGGTGCTCGAGCACATCTGGGACGACGAGCAGGCGATCTCTGAACTCGTGCGGGTGCTGAAGCCGGGTGGACGCATGGCGGTCACCGTGCCGACCCGCTTCCCGGAACGGGTGAACTGGGCGCTCGACTGGCACTACAACGACACGCCGGGCGGCCACATCCGCATCTACCGTCAACACGACCTCGAGGAGAAGCTCGCCGGCGCCGGGCTGTGGCTCCGGGGCTCGCACCACGCACACGGCCTCCACTCGCCGTACTGGTGGATCCGCTGCGCCGGGGGTGTGAACGATCCCGGTCGGTTCCTCGCCCGCAAGTACCACGACGTGCTCGTGTATCAACTCACGACGAACCCGAAGTGGCTCGCGACGTTGGATCGCGCCCTCAACCCGGTGATGGGCAAGAGCCTGATCATCTACACGCAGAAGGTCCAGGGTTGAGCACGGGTTGGAGCTCCGGGCCCGAGCCGGTGCTCAGCCCGGCAGAGATCCGCGCGACCGCCGACGCCATCGCGTCCGCGCAGCTACCCGATGGCAACATCCCGTGGATCCCCGGCGGTCACACCGATCCGTGGAACCTCGTCGAGGCTGCGATGGCGCTCGACGTCGGCGGCCGGCACGACGACGCAACCCGCGCCTACGAGTGGCTCCAGTCGATGCAGCTCGGCGAAGGCGGCTGGCACGCGTACTACGTCGGGACGACCATCGAGGACCCCACCCTCGACACCAACGTCGCGTGCTACATCGCGGTCGGGGTCTGGCACCACTACCTCACCACCGGCGACACCGCGTTCCTGCGAGACTTCTGGCCCGTCGTCGAGCGCACGATCGACTACGCGCTGGCGTACCAGACCAAGACCGGTGAGATCGCGTGGCGGGCCGACGACCCGGCCGACGGGGCGCTGCTCACCGGCTCGTCGAGCATCCACCTGAGCCTCCGGTGTGCGATCGCGATCGCCGAACGGCTCCGCCACGACCGGCCCGACTGGGAGCTGTCGCTCGGCGCGCTCGCCATCGCGATCGCGCACCGACCCGACGCGTTCCTCGACAAGGGTCGCTGGGCGATGGATTGGTACTACCCGGTGCTCGGCGGGGTGCTGCGGGGTGAACCGGCCCACATGCGGATCGCCGCGTTCTGGGACACGTTCGTAGTCGAGGGCCGCGGGGTCCGCTGTGTGTCTGACCAACCGTGGATCACCGCGGCGGAGACGTGCGAGCTGGTCATGGCCCTCGACGCGATCGGCGAGACCGAGCGCGCGCAGCAGCTGTTCACCTGGGTCCAGTTCCTCCGCCACGACGACGGCGCC
>JBBRHS010000442.1:0-2595 GCA_038222385.1 Acidimicrobiia bacterium | reverse complement strand
GAGTTCCCCAACAACGAGATGACCGAGTTTCCGGCCGAGTGGTGGATCGTCGACGAGGAGAAGAGCTGGGTCGTGTGCGCGGTCTGGAACCGCATGCCGAGTCTCGGCGACGGCGAGGTCTACCAGGCGATCAACTGGTCGCAGCTCACCTATGCGGGCGACGGGACGTGGTCGTACGAGGAAGACATCTACAACGTGTCGGAGTTCGCCGACGCCGTCGGGGCGTACCTGAAGGCCCGCGAGGCCATCACACCGAAGACCAACCAGGGCTGACCGACCGGACCGGTCCCGTCGACCTCACGCGTGGACGGGAGGTCGACGGTCGGCCCACGGCGCGGCCTGCTCGAGCTGCGACGCCACGCGAATGAGGAGATCCTCGCGACCGGTCGCGGCCACGAGCTGCACCCCGATCGGCAAGCCATTGGAGCTCACACCGAGCGGCAGGGAGATCGCCGGCTGCCCGGTGATGTTCCACGGCATGAGGACCTGCGTGATCTGCGCCATCACCGGCAGCGACTGCTCGACCGGGACCTCGGGCCCGATCACCCCCAACTCGGGCGGCAGGATCCCGATCGTCGGGGTCACGAGCAGGTCGTGGTACTTCCACCACGCGGCGAGACGCCGCGAGTCGGCCTGGAGCCGCTCGACGGCCGCGAGGTAGTCGGGCCCGCTCACACCCCGGCCGATCTCGGCCGTCGTCCAGTTCGTCGGCTCCACGTCGGTCGGCCCGATCGGGTCGCCGGTCCGCTCGCTCCACCGGTCGAGGTCCCGGGCCACCGCGGCTGCGAACACCGGGAAGAAGCCCCGATTGACGTCGTCGTCGAGCGCGGTCGGACCTCCGGCTTCCACCCGGTGTCCGAGCTGTTCGAGCAGCCGGCCGACGGCTTCCACCGCGTCGACGATCTCGGGATCGACCGCAGGCATCCCGGTGAGCGCGCGGGTGCGCACCGCGATCGAACGCGCGCCCGGATCGGCACCCACCTCCGCCAGGAACGGGCGCGCCGGCGCGGGTGCGGTGTACGGATCGCCCGGCATCGGACCGGCGATCGCGTCGAGCACCGCCGCGGTGTCGCGCACCGAGCGGGTGACGACGCCCTCGTGTGTGAGTGGTCCCCAGAACTCCCCGAAGCCCGGTCCGAGCGACGTGCGGGCCCGCGTCGCCTTCAACCCGACGAGACCGCATTCGCTCGCGGGGGCGCGGATCGAGCCGCCCATGTCGTTGGCGTGCGCGACCGGCGCGAGCCCCGCGGCCACCGCCGCGGCCGACCCACCGCTCGATCCGCCGGTCGAACGGGCGAGGTTCCACGGATTGCGCGTCGCGCCGTACGCGAGCGGCTCGGTCGTCACCGATGTGGCGAGTTCGGGGGTGTTGGTCTTGCCCACGAACACGAACCCGGCGGCGCGGAACTTCCGCGCGAGGTAGGTGTCGGACTCCGCGGTCCACTCCCTGTCCTTCAGGAACTGCATGCCGCAGTGGTACGGGTCGCCGGCGGTGTGGCAGACCGCGTCCTTCACGAGGAACGGGACGCCCCGGAACGGCCCGTCGGGGAGCGTCGGCTCGTCGGCGGCCGCCGCCGCCGCCCGCTCGGCGAGGGAATGGATCACCGCGTTGATCTGCGGGTTGACCGCATCGATCCGCATGCGGGCCGCCTCGATCAGCTCGGCCGGGGTGACCTGGCCCGAGCGCACGAGTTCAGCCTGCGCGGTCGCATCGAGGGCAGCGAAGGGGTCGACCATACGGTGAACCTAGCCAGCGGATGTTTCCGGTGGGCGTCGTCCCGGACGCGACCGACGGCTCAGGATCCGGCCTGGAAGCGCCGAAGGCTCCTGGTGACTTGCCTGCGCCTGCAGAGATGGGAGAATGAGGAGCTTGTCCACCATCGAGACCTCCCCGGCTCCTCCCCCCTCGCCCGCGCCTGAACGACGGACGCTGCGTCGCATCGTGATCACGATGGGCGCGATCGCGCTCGTGGTCGCGATGGTCGGCGGTGGATGGCTGTACGCGACGACCCAGGTCGACACCGCCGGTGCTGCGGGAACGTTCCTGCGCTCGGTACCGAAGTTGACGGTCACCAGCGACCCCGCCGACGGCGCGGTCGACGTCCGCCCCGACGCAACCGTCACCGTTGCCGCGCGGTACGGCCGCATCGTCGCAGCCCAACTCCTCGACAGCGCCGACGCCTCGTCGACCGGCGTGCTCGCGCCCGACGGAACCGCGTGGTCGTCGGCCGGGAGCGCGCTCGCCACCGGTTCGACCTATCGCGTCAACCTCCAGATCGACACGCCCCGTGGAGTCAAGAACCACGTCACGTCGTTCACGACACTGACCCCCGTCGCAACGGTCTCGGCCCGGGTCTCGCCGGGCGACGACGAGACGGTCGGTGTGGGTCAGCCGATCATCGTGCGGTTCTCCGACCCCGTCGCCGAGAAGGCCGCGGTCGAGCGGAAGCTGTTGGTCACCGCCTCGACGCCGGTTGTCGGTTCGTGGCACTGGTTCAGCGACATGGAGGTGCACTACCGGCCCCAGCAGTTCTGGCCCGCGAACATCACGGTCGACGTGGCCGCGAACCTCGCCGGTGTCGACTTCGGCAACGG
>JBBRHS010000441.1:0-2611 GCA_038222385.1 Acidimicrobiia bacterium | reverse complement strand
GTGCTGGTCAGCGGGCAGGCGTATCAGGACCCGAAGGACGCGCTGAACGAGTTCGTGTCGAACGCGGCCGACGAGTACGCGGAGGCCGCCCGCCTGGGTGCCCGCATCCGGGTGGTGCTGCGTCGGCGGGGCAAGTATCCGGTGATCGCGATCGACGACGTCGGCCGCGGCATGAGCGTCGACCGGTTGCGGGAGGTGGCCCGGAACCTCTTCGAATCGTCGAAGGTCGGCGACGCGCGCACCCTCGGCGAGAAGGCCATCGGCGTGCTCGCGTTCCAGCAGCTCGGCGGCCGCTGCGAGATCGTCAGCCGACCAGAGGGTTCACCCGACACCCACGCCCTGCGTCTCGAACGCGGGAAGGCCAACGCGGTGCTCGAACCGAAGGAACGGCGCCGCGCCCGCCAGGTGCCGGGAACCACCGTCTACATCGCCGACCTCGACCCCGACGTGCTGCGGGTGCTCACCCAACGCAAGGTCGTCGATTACCTCCGGCGTCGCCGGGGACCTGCCCTCGCGCGTGGTGACTACTCCATCGAGGTCGTCGAGGGTCGCAACGCCGAGCTGGTCACTCCGGAGCAACCCGACGGCGTGCGCCTCGCGCTGGCCGCACGTCCGACGCTCTGGGGCCGGATCGAGTTCGCCGTGTACGTCGCGCCGAGCGCCGACAAGCATCGACGGGTCGCGGTGGTGGGTCGGGCCGGCACCACGATCGTCGACGACCTGTGCGAGGTCGAGGAGCTCGACCATCCACCCTGGTCGACGGATCAGATTTCGGGCCAGGTCGTGTTCGAGGCGTTGCAGCAGAACGCCGGCCGTCGCTCGATCCTGCGTGATCGTGACGCCTTCCCGGTCTTCCTCGATGCGATCGGCGCGATCGAACCGATCGTGGCGCGCACCCTCGAACGCATCGAGCGCGAGGTCGACGCGAAGGTCGCCGACCGCCTCTCCGACACCGTGCGCCGCGTGTTCGGCAAGGTCCTGCGCGAGCTCGCCGACCTCGACAACCCGATGCGTTCCGCGATCGGCACCGAGCCGGGCGAGGGTGGCCTGCTCGTTCCCGCTCTGTCGCCCGCCGACCGCGACCGTGACGGTGACGGTGACGGTGGCCGTTCCGCGACACCGTCGCTCTCCGATCTGGCGAGCGGGCTCGACGGCGCCGACCCGGTGGACGCGCAGGCGACGCCCGGGCCCTCGGCGCGACCCGACCGCAGCCGGGCCGGCGGACTGCCGACCGTGATCCCCGACCCGACACCCGGCCCCGACCGGTCCCGCTTCGATCCGGATGCCGGCGTGGTGCTCTACAACGACCAGCACCCCGACTACCTCATGGTCAAGGACGACGAGGCCGGCCTGCTCGACTACCTCGCGACGCTCGTGGCCAAGGAGTACGTCGTCTACAACAACCCCCGTTCCTCCGCCCCGGAGCTCGCAGAGGAGATGGTGCGCATGCTCGTGCGTGTGCGCCGACACCTTCCCCGGCGTCGCTGACCGACGCGGGTGGTGAGCACCGACTGGGCCAGCGCGTGGAGGACCTCGGACCTGGTCAACACCGCGACTCCGCTTGCGGCACGACCCGCTCGGAACGCTGCGGTAGGTCGGAGAACCGACATCGCGAAGGCCGTCCTGGGGATTGACAGGCGAACATGTGTTCGATAGTCTGAGCCCGGTTCCCCCACTTCCCCCCAGGCCGGTTGTGTCCGCTGGCGCGCGAATCGTGTGCGTGCTTTCGTGCGACTCGCGTTGCGGGGAGGGAAGAGATGACAGACCAGCGACAACTGTCGTGGCCACTGCGTAGCCGACTCGTTGAGCTGTTCGGGATGGATGGTGCGATCGAGCTCCTCGATCGGGCTCGAGTACGTGCCCGAGCACGGCCTCGCGACGACACCGACGTACGAGCCGAGGACTGTCGGTCACGAGCCTGCTCTCGTCCGCTCGGCGAGCACCGCTGTATCGAGCGGGCTTTCGTCGGATGAAGCCCGTTCGGCGGTGCGCGACGAGTTCAACCGGGCCACCGTCCTCTTGGTGTCCGTCGTGGTGTCGGCGACCATCAAACGGTCGTGGCAGAATGCTCGTGCGATCTTCCCCGTGTTGATGCGATCGGTTGAAGCAGGGGGTCGGAATGGCATCCGAACGATTCTCGTCTGAGTTGCGCGGCCGACTGGTCGAGCTCCTCGGGCCGGATGGGGCGCTGGAGCTGATGGAACGAGTCCCGCAAGTGTCTTGGCACGACGTCACCACGAGGGGCGACCTCACCGCGCTCGAGACGCGGCTGCGAAGTGACCTGGCGAGCAAGGTCGGGCTCGCCGAGCTGCGCGTCGAGATCGCAGATCAGTTCCGGGAGCAGAATCTCCGGCTCACAACCACGATGGTCACCACCATGCTCGGCGGCATCTTCGGCGCGGCCGGGCTCGCGTTCGCGGCGGCAAGGTTCGCGTAGGACCGCTTCGCGAGGCCCGACGAGCGAAACTCGGATGACCGGGTCAGTCGAGTTTCTCGAAGGTCTGGGTCTCCGGAGCTCGCCGAGGAGATGGCGCGCATGCCGTGCGTCGACACCGGCCCCGGCGTCGGTGACCGGCCGGGCTCAGCAGCCGAGCGCGTGGCCCACGGCGGA
>JBBRHS010000440.1:0-2613 GCA_038222385.1 Acidimicrobiia bacterium | reverse complement strand
GCCCGAGCTCGTCATCCTCGACGAGCCCGTGAGCTCACTCGACGTCTCGACGCAATCGCAGGTCGTGAACCTGTTGACCGATCTCCAGGACCGCCTGGGCATCGCCTACCTCTTCATCGCCCACGACCTGTCGGTGGTGCGTCACATCAGCGACCGGATCGCGGTGATGTACCTCGGGCGCATCGTCGAGCAGGGCCCGGCGGAGGAGGTGTACACGCGACCGCGCCATCCGTACACCGAAGCGTTGCTCTCGGCCATCCCCGTCCCCGATCCGGCCGCGCAGCGGCAACGCGCCCGCATCGTGCTGTCGGGCGACGTGCCCAGCCCGCTCGCGCCGCCGGGCGGCTGTCGGTTCCACCCGCGCTGTCCCGACGCGATGGACGTGTGCCGGGTCGACGATCCCGAAGAAACCGTTTCCGAGTCGGGGGTCCGGGTAGCGTGCCATCTCCACACGTCGGGACCCAGGTTGAACGGCGCACCCCTCGGGCTGCGCCGGTACGGGCAAGTGTCGGAAGAGGCGGCCGCCGGTCGCCGGACAGGGGGAAACACATGAAACGATCAGGCCTGATCGCAGTCGCGATCTTCGCCACGATGGTGCTCGCGCTCGGTGCGTGCAGCAGCGACGACGACGAGAAGAGCAGCGGCAGCGACGAGACGACGACCACCACGAAGGCGAAATCGAAGCCCAGCGCAAGTGCCACGCCCACGGCGGGCCTGACCCAGGATCAGGAGGTCACGGTCTCGGTCAAGGGATTCAAGTCAGGCCTCACGCTCGGCATCAACGAGTGTGCGCAAGCGGGCTCCGCCGAAGTCGGCCAGAACGACTGCGATCTCTCCGCGATCAAGACGATCACGGTCGGGTCCGACGGAACCGGTACCGGCCCGATGATCGTGAGCAAGGGCCCCATCGGCCAGGCCGCCCACATGTGCGGGACACCCGATGTCCGGTGCTTCCTCAGCGTGGGTGAGCTCACCGCCGAGCCCGACGCCCAGCGCGCCGACGACATCGACCTGACGTTCGCGCCCTAGCGCCGAGACGCATGCGCGTAGGGTGAGGGGATGGCCGACGCCCCGAAGTCGTTCTTCCTCTCACCCGAGGCGCAGGCGTACCTGGTCGCGCAGGGCGCCGCGCCCGATGAGGTCCAGCAGGACCTGATCCGGGAGACCGCCGCGCTCGGCGGGATCTCGATGATGCAGATCTCGCCCGAGCAGGGCGCGTTCATGACCCTCTTCACCCGACTGATCGGCGCGCGTCGCGTGGTCGAGGTCGGGACGTTCACCGGGTACTCCGCGCTCTGCATTGCACGCGGTCTCCCCGACGACGGCTCGCTCCTCTGCTGCGACGTGAGCGAGGAGTGGACCGCGCTCGGACGCGCGGCGTGGGAACGGGCCGGTGTGGCCGACAAGATCAACCTCGAGATCGCACCGGCGCTCGACACCCTGCGAGCGTTGCCGCACGAGCCGACGTTCGACCTCGGGTTCATCGACGCCGACAAGCCCGCGTACCCGGGCTATTACGAGGAGATCCTCGCCCGGCTGCGGCCGAACGGTGTGATCCTCGTCGACAACGTGTTGTGGGGCGGAGCGGTCCTCGATCCCGCGGCCGACGACGAGAACACCCGCGCGATCAAGGCGTTCAACGACATGGTCGCGGCCGACGACAGGGTCGAGAGCGTGATCCTCACGCTCGGTGACGGCCTCACCGTCGCCCGCAAGCGTTGAACGTTCGCTGAGCGATCCGGGTCGGGATCAGCCGGGCTCGACCGGCGCGGCGGTGAGCCTCGGAGCCTCGGGGGTCCCGGACACGACCCAGAGCCGGACGTCGTTGCGACCGCGCCGGAACAACTCGGGAGGGAGCACCACCGCGAACGCGGTCCGGTCGTCGTCGATGCGGCCGCTCGTCTCGGTCACACCCGCGACCACACCGTTGACCGCGACGGCGATCGGACGGCGCTCCTCGCCGATCGCGACCGACCCTCGCAGCTCGGCCCAGGGGATCTCCCGCGCCCCGGGGTCGACGTCGTCGAAGTCGGGATCGTCGTCGAACGTGGCCGACACCGCCTGTCCGGAGGTGTCGACGAGGGCCGCGACCGGGGTGCCGACCAGTCGACCGAACGGCCCGACCCGGTAGAAGGCGAGGCGGTCGTCGGGTGCCGCGTCGGTGGCGCGCGCCCGGAGGACCCGCTCGAACCCGGCGGCACCGTCGAACTCGTGGAACTCGCGCCCCGGCGGGAGTGGCTCGGTGTCCCAGCCCGTCGAGGAGATGCGTAGTGGTCCCTCGGTGCGGCGGGGGCCGAGCGCCGACCTGCCGTCGAGCTTCCACGGGAGGTCGGCGTCGAGCTGGTCGGCGATCGTCGGGAGCACGTCGATCGACCGAACGGGGAGGTCGTCGATCCTCGCCTCCTCCTGGCCGGGAGTCTTGATGAAGAGCGGGGTCCACATGATCTCCGGATACGAGGCCTGGGAGAGCCCGCGCAGCATGTTGCCGGCCGTGAAGGTGCCGCCGTGGTTGGCGGTGACCACCAGGAGGGAATCGTCGTAGGCGTCGATCGCCTGCAGCTTGGCCACGATCCGGCCGAGGAGACGGTCGGCGACCTGGGACTGGAGCAGGTG
>JBBRHS010000439.1:0-2649 GCA_038222385.1 Acidimicrobiia bacterium | reverse complement strand
CGGCGACGTCACCGATCCAGAGTCGCCCGTAGGCGCGCTCGACGGTGTCGACGCGGCGTACTACCTCGTCCACTGTCGGCTGAGTTGGCGTCCAGCGACGAGAGCGCGCGAGCGGCCGGGGCGGGCCGGGGCGGGCCGGGGAATCCTGGCGCCGACCTCACGCGCGTCACCCGGTCGGCGCTGGTGATCCTTGCGCAGCCCCGCTGGACGTTCGCGAGGCGCCGCGGGCGTATGAGGATCCGTTGAGGAGCATGTCGTTCTGCCGTTCCCTTGCCGCGGCCGCGACTTCGTCGAGGACATCGATGCCTGACCAGCACACGAAGATCGCGCCGGTGGTGTCGACGGTGATCTGCTCGAGCGGCAACGAGAGGAGCGCCAACAGGCGACGCCGGAACGCGGGAACGCCTTGGGCATCGAGCGCCCCGACGATCCGGACGAACGTTCCCCGCTCGTTGTGCTCGATTCCCACGGTGAAGTGCGGTGTGGCGACGACCTCGACATCGGCGCTCGCCGGATGGGTGATCATCACGATCAGCTCCCCGACCGACCTGCGGTCAGCGCTTCTTCCCGGTGCACATGCTCGAGCGCGAGTTGCAGGTCGATCAGCGCCACGAGCCGATCCTGCAGGTGGTCGATGACCTGACTGGCATCCTTCACGGACATACCCGGAACGGTGAAGCTGGGTGACGGCACGAGAACCTCCCTACCGGAGGAGCGACCTGCTCCGCCGAAGCATGCAAGGGTCGTCCCCATCCCGTCGGGTGCGAAACCCCGGCCCGTGAGATCACGCAGAACCTATGTCGGCGCGGCGCGCGTCGGCGACGAGAGCCGACGAGGCGTCGTCCGGATCGAACTGGGGATCGAACACGTTGCCCTCGGTAGCGGCCTCGGGCGTGCTCGTGAGCGCGCCGAAGTTGAACAGCGGGGTCACGAGCAGGTCGAAGAGCCGCGGCACGAGCCGGAACCCGAGTACGACCACGCGATTCGCGAGCCCGACCGAAACGCTCCGGCCGGGATGGTCGGCGGATCGCACCACGGCCCGGGCGACGGTATCGGGCGAATCGACTGGTGGCGGGGGCTGGGCGATCCGGCCGGCGAAGTTGGCGGCGCGACGGTAGATCGGCGTGTCGACCGCGCCGGGCGCGACCAGACACACATGCACGTCGGCTGCGTCGCGCGTCTCGAGTTGCAGGACCCGGCCGAGCGCGAGCTGACCCCATTTGCCCACGACGTAGGAGCCCATCTGCGGTACCGGCACCGACGCCAGGAGTGACGTGACGACGATGAGCGTGCCGTGCTCCTGGCGACGAAACACCGGCAGCACCGCGCGGGCGACATTGGCGGTGCCGTGGATCGACGTGTCGACCACGCGGGTGAACACCGCAGCAGGAACGTCTTCGATTGTTCCGTACGCCATCACCGCCGCTGCGTGCACGACGACGTCGACCTGTCCGTGCGCCGCACCGGTCTCGTCGACGAGCGTCTGCACCGCAGGCGCGTCGAGAACGTCGATCCGGACCCAGGTCACCGACGCTGCGCCGTCGCTTCGACACTCCGCCGCGGCTTCCTCCAACCGGCCCTCGTTGCGGGCCGCGAGCACGAGACGGGCACCACCCCGGGCGAATCGGCGCGCGCACGCCCGGCCGATCCCGCTCGATGCACCGAGTACGACCACGCACCGGCCGTCCGCCCCCACCCCGTTCGTTGCGCTCACGGCTCGAGCACGACCTTGATGCACCCGTCGGTCCTCTTCTGGAACATCTCGTAGGCGCCCGGAGCATCGGCGAGCGGGAGGTGATGGGTCGCCAACTCCATCGTGCCGAGCGGATCGGAGTCGTCGAGGACGAGCGGGAGGATCTCGTCGGTCCACCGCCGGACGTGGGCCTGACCCATCCGGAACTGGATGCCGCGATCGAACATCTCCATCATCGGCATCGGGTCGATCTCGCCGCCGTACACACCACTCACCGAAACGGTGCCACCCCGTCGAACGCCCTTCAGCGCGGCGTGCAGGGCGCCGAGTCGGTCGAGCGCGAAAGCGTCGGTGACCTTCTGCGCGACGGTGTCGGGCAGCTTGCCCACCGCCTTCTGGGCGAGCGCGATCAGGGGGCTCCCGTGCGCCTCCATCCCGACGGCGTCGATGACCGCGTCGGGTCCGCGCCCGTCGACGGTCGTGATGAGCGCACCGGCGAGGTCGTCGGCGTCGTCGAGGTCGAGGGTCTCGGCGCCGTACTTCTGCGCAAGCGCCAAGCGCTCGGGCACGCGGTCGACGCCGATGACCCGCTCGGCGCCGAAGTGTCGAGCGATGCGGACCGCCATCTGGCCGATCGGCCCGAGGCCGAGCACCGCCACCGAACCACCAGGGGGAACGTCGGCGTACTGCACGGCCTGCCATGCAGTGGGGAGCACGTCGGAGAGGTAGAGGAACCGGTCGTCGGACGGGCCGTCGGGAACCTTGATCGGGCCGAACTGGGCCTGGGGGACGCGCAGGTACTCGGCCTGACCACCGGGACCGACCCGTACAACGAGGTGTACCCGAACAGCGTGGCTCCCTTACCCTGCTCGCGCACTTGGGTCGTTTCACACTGTGCGAACAGGCCTCGGCTGCACATCCAACAATGCCCGCAGCTGATGTTGAACGGGATCACG
>JBBRHS010000438.1:0-2656 GCA_038222385.1 Acidimicrobiia bacterium | reverse complement strand
TCGCCCAGCCGGTGACCTTCGACGAGCTCGACCTCGTCGTGTTCGCCGACGAGCGACACTCCACCCCGGCGCGTCTCCGCATCACGTCGGGCGACGGTGCGGTGCGCGAGGTCGACGTCGCGCCCGTTCCCGCCGGCTCGTCGGAGAACGCCCCGGCGACGATCCCGCTCGCGTTCGAGCCGATCACCGGCACCGACTTCACGGTCACGGTCAGGGACGTGCACCCGCGGGAGGTGATCGAGTACTTCACCGGGGCCCGCGTGACGGCGCCGGTCGCGATCGCGGAGCTCGGTGTCGACGGGATCCGTCGGGCTCCCGAACCGGCGACGCTCGCGAGCGGGTGCCGCACCGGTGTGCTCGCCGTCGACGGAACCGATGTTCCGGTACGCCTCGTCGGTTCGACCGCCGAGGCCGAACGTCGTGAGGGGACACCGTTCGAACTCTGCGAGCCCGGCCTTCTGCTCACGACCGGGCGGCACGAAGTCCGCTCGACGGAGGGCTCGAGCACCGGCGTCGACGTCGACCGCGTGGTGTTGACCTCGGCTGCCGGCGGTGCGGCGGGGTCGGTCGCCCAGGTCGCGGAGGGGTCACCGAACACCGGTACCGAGGTACGGGTCGGCGCACCCACGGTGCAGGTGACCGAGAACGATCGGGACCACGCGACCGTCCGCGTCACCGGCGCCGACGCACCGTTCTGGTTCGTGCTCGGCGAGAGCGACAACGCCGGCTGGCGGGCCGAGGCCGACGGCGACGACCTCGGCGCCTCGACCCTGGTCGACGGGTACGCGAACGGATGGATCGTGCAACCCGACGCGGCCGGCCGGCCGATCACGATCTCGGTGCGGTGGACGCCCCAGCGCGTGGTCGACTCGGCCCTCGTGATCTCCGCGGGGTTCGGGCTGGTCGCCCTCGGGATCGTGGCCTGGACGAGTGTCCGGCTCCGGCGCCGACGGCGCCGGAACGGAGCGACGGCGATCGGAGCCGACGACCCGACGACCGCCACGACTGACCCGTTGGACCGGGTGGACCGGGCGGACCGGGCGGACCCGTTGGATCCGGTGGACCTGCTGGGCCCGGTGGATCCGGTGCTGGTCCGGCCCACGGGGGGAGCGACCGGGGACCGACCGGGGACCGGGGTGCTCATCGTGGTCCCGCTGGTGGCCGGGGTGATCGCGGGCGTGTTCCTGCAACCGTGGGCCGCGCCGATCCTGGCCGTCGCGACGTTCGCGGCGTTGTGGTGGCCGCGCGCCCGGGCGCTGCTTCGCCTGTTCCCGGCCGTCGGGGTCGGCCTGTGCGGGTTCTACATCCTCGTGCAGCAGTACCGGCACCACTTCGCCCCGCGCTTCGAATGGCCCACGTTCTTCGGACGCGTGAACCAACTCGCGTGGCTGGCGGTCCTCGCGCTCGCCGCGGATGTCATCATCGAGATCGTGCTCGAACGACGCAGGAGATCCCGACCATGAAGGTGAGATCCATGAGGCTGCCGAGGAACGTGGTGCCGGTGTTGCTCTTGGTCACCGCGATGGCACTCGCCGGGTGCAGCGACGACGGGAACAGTGACGACACGACGAACAGCACGTCGGGCCGCCCGACTCCCGGCTGTCAGGCGACCGGGAAGGCGACCGGGAAGGCGACCGAGCAACGGATGTCGGTGCAGCCGTGCACCGATCTCGTCGACGGTCAGTCGGTCAGGGTGTACGCGTCCGACTTCAGCCCCGGCGTCGACATCGCGGTGCGCATCTGCGCGGCCGACAGCTCGCCCGGCGGGGCCGGGTGCGATCCCAACGACGTCACCACCGTGGAGGTCGGCGACGGCGGCTCCGTGGCCGTCGACTACGCGGTGAAGAAGGTGCTCGCGAGCAGGGACCCAGTCGACTGCACCGCCACATCCTGTGTCCTGACGGTGGGTGAGGTCGACGGCGACGAGCGGGCCGCTCCGGTCGCGGTCACGTTCGCCCCGTGACGGCGAACGCCTGCCTGGTGGTCGAATCCGCTGCGCCGACTCGATCGCTCACCGGTTTGAGCTCCGCGGGCCGTGTCCGCCGGCTCCGCTCCTTCTCCTGGGTTTCGAACATGGCTGATCCGCGGTCGGGAAACCTCGTAGAGGTGACGCCGGCGTCATATGCTGCGGAGAGCAGCGTGGGTTCACCACGTTCGAATCCCCGGGGGGCCGAGGTGGCGACGACAGGTACGGGCTACAGGCGCGTGGCGGGAATCGTGGCGTTCGTGGTCGGGGCGGCGGGGCTCATGGGGTGCAGCGGTGCCGGAAGTGGTGATGCCGGGAGCTCCCTTCGCTACGGGTACGACCTCAGCGCGCAGTTCACCAACACCTTCGACGTGTCGAAGAGCAAGGGCGACTGCGACCAGATCCCGATGTTCTACATCTACGACACGCTGTTCCACTGGGACGCCAACGCCCAGAAGGTCACGCCGGGCCTGGCCGAGAGCTGGGAGCTCAACGGCCGCACCTTGATCCTGAAGCTGCGGCCGGGGGTCGAGTTCACCGACGGCACCCCCCTCGACGCCGACGCGGTGAAGGCGGGCCTCGAGAAGAACAACACCAACGACCAGCTCACCTCGCTCGACATCATCGACACGATCGACGTCGTCGATCCGCTCACGGTGCGGCTCAACCTCAATGCCGACACGGGCATCC
>JBBRHS010000437.1:0-2656 GCA_038222385.1 Acidimicrobiia bacterium | reverse complement strand
CCGGGCGCGACCCTGGGCGGGACCACCGCCGCGGGCCTACGCTGACGCGCATGTCGGTTGATCTGCGCACGCGTGTCGACGGTCCCTCGGTCCCGATCGGCGTGGGCGACTTCTTCGGTCACGACCTCCCAGCGGCGCTCGCCGAGCACGCCGACCAGATCGTGCCGGGCATCCGGCTCCTCGATCCCCGTCCGCTTGCGATCGACGTCGACGGCGACGCCTGGACGATGACCTGGACCGGCGAGCAGGTGACCGTGACCCGGGGCGTCGAACCCGGTGCGGCCCACGTGCGCCTCACCGCCTCCCAGCTCGACGATCTCGTGACTGACCGGTCCACCTTCATGGCCTGGCTCTCGAGCGGCCAGCTCGACCAGCCCGTCGGCCGGCTCAGCGATCTCCTCGACTGGTGGGTCGCGCTCCGCGGAGCACTCGACGGGCGCCGCATCCACATCCCGGGCGAAGTCTCATTCTCAGATCGAGACTTTGAAACCCTCGACCTCAACCAGAGCTTCACCCTCGCGGACGATTCGCTCGAGCGGCGTCACTTCCTCGAGACCGCCGGTTTCCTCCACCTGACCGGCGTGTTCACCGAGGGCGAGATGGCCGAGGCCTCGGCCGACATGGATCGGGCCGCGCCGACCTACTCCGACGGCGACGGCCGCTCCTGGTGGGCCGCCACCGCCGACGGGGGCCGCCAGGTCGTCCGCATGCAGGCCTTCGACACCCACTCCCCGACGACCGCCGCCCTGCTCGACGACGACCGGTTCCTGTCGCTCAGGGAGATCCCCGGCGTCGGCCACGAGTTCGGAGCCCGTCGGGGCGACAACCGGATCGAAGCCCTCTTCAAACCGATCGGTGTGGTCGAGGGGATCTCCGACGTGCCGTGGCACAAGGACTGCAGCCTGGGGCGCCACTCCTACGAGTGCTGCAGCATGACCGTCGGCATCTCGGTGACCGGCGCCGACGCGGTGTCGGGCCAACTGCGCGTCGTCGCGGGTTCGCACCGAGCGCTCGTGTGGCCCGCGTTCGTGCGCCCCGGCAACGACCTGCCCCAGATCGACCTCGCCACTGCAACCGGAGACGTGACGGTGCACCTCAGCTGCACGATGCACATGGCCCAACCACCGGTCGAACGCGAACGTCGCGTCATGTACACCGGGTTCGGACTCCCCGCCCCCGATCCGCTGGCTGCCGCCGCCGGTCGGGCACAACTGCGCGCGGTGCGCGAGGCCGCGCCGGTCACCGTCTCCCAGAAGTCGACGCGCTGACGCGCTCCGTCGTGGCCGACCTCCCCGACGCGCTCGCCGAGATCGTCGGCGCCGACCATCTCTTCGTCGGCACCGCGATCTCCGACGACTACGCGCACGACGAAGCCCTCACCGTCACCGCGCAACTGCCGGTCGCGGTCGTGCTGCCCGCCGACACCGCGCAGGTCGCGGCGGTGCTCCGCCTCGCCGACGCCCTCGGCGTGCCCGTCACCGCACGCGGCAGCGGCACCGGACTCTCGGGCGCGTGCACACCGAGCGCCGACGGCATCGTCGTGTCGTTCGAACGGATGACCGCGATCCTCGAGATCGATCAGGAGAACCACGTCGCCGTCGTCCAACCGGGCGTCACGCTCGCGGAGCTCGACGAGGCGCTCGCACCCCACGGCCTCGTCTACCCGGTCTTCCCCGGGGAGTACAGCGCGAGCCTCGGCGGCAACGTCGCCACCAACGCGGGTGGGATGCGGGCCGTGAAGTACGGCGTGACCCGCCACCACGTGATCGGCCTCGAAGCCGTGCTCGCGTCGGGCGAGACGATCCGCACCGGCGGCAAGCTGGTGAAGACGTCGACCGGCTACGACCTCACCCAGCTGATCGTCGGCTCGGAGGGAACGCTCGCGCTCGTCACCGAGGCCACCGTGAAGCTGTACCCGCGGGCCGAGTTCCAGGCGACCGTGCTCGCGCCGTTCCCCACCGTCGATGCGGTGACCGCGGCGGTGCCCCGCGTCGTCGCAAGCGGCATCGGGCCGCTGATCCTCGAGTACATCGACATGCTCACCATGTCGGCGATGACCACCCACTTCGGCTTCGACCTCGGTATCCCCGCCGAGGTGAAGGACACCGCGCTCGCCTACCTCGTGGTGATGATGGAGCAGCACGACGCCGAGCGCCTCGACGACGACGTCGCCCGGCTCGCCGAGCACCTCTCCGACCTCGGTGCGATCGACGTGTACGTGCTCCCACCCCAGGCCGCGGGCGCGCTGATCGACGGCCGGGAGAAGGCGTTCTGGCTCGCGAAGGCGAACGGCGCCGACGACATCGTCGACGTCGTGGTGCCGCGCGCCGCGATCCCCGAGTTCATGGCGACCGTCGCGGAGCTCGCCCAGGAGACGGGCTCGTGGATCGCCGGCTGCGGCCATGCCGGCGACGGCAACGTCCACCTCGGTGTGTTCCAACCCGACCCGGAGATCCGGGACCGGCTCCTCCACCGCCTCTTCGAAGCGGGGATGGCGGTCGGCGGCACGATCTCGGGCGAGCACGGCCTCGGCACGGAGAAGCAGCGGTACTTCCTCGAGCTCGAGGACCCGGTGAAGATCGCTCTCATGCGCCGCATCAAGACCGCGTTCGACCCGCACGGCATCCTCAACCCGGGCAAGATCTTCGGATGACCA
>JBBRHS010000436.1:0-2667 GCA_038222385.1 Acidimicrobiia bacterium | reverse complement strand
ATGTCGGTCTCGCGCGTGACGTCACCCTGCTCGAAGACGGCGACCCCGCCCGCTGCAGTCGCCTCGGCGACGACGGTCGACTCGGTCACGGCGTTCCGAGAGAGCGCGACGACACGTGCGCCCTCACGGGCGAATTCCGTAGTTGGCCGCACGACCAGTCGGGTGCGTCCCCGATGACGGCGGTTGACGACGCCCGCAAGCTGGGATTGACAGCGGAAGCTCGTCGGCTTGTATGCTGGAGTCGTCAGCGAGAGCGGGTCGCGAGCGACTCGCAGCGAGGAGAGAGTGATGAAAACGATCGTCGTCGGGTATGACGAGACCGAGCCCTCAAAGAACGCGCTCGCGCGCGCCGCGGATCTTGCGGTCGCGTTCGGCTCCAGCGTGATCGTGACAAGCGTCGCCCCGGTACTCGCGGGCTCACGTGAGATGGGAGCCGTCGATCCGGTCGATCCCCCCGAGGTGCACGGCGACGAGCTCTCCCACGCCAAGGCGTTCCTCGCCGAGCGCGGCATCGAGGGGACGTTCGAGCTGGCGGTCGGCGATCCCGCAAAGGCGATCGTCGAGCTTGCCGGCCGTGTCGGCGCCGACCTGATCGTCGTCGGTACCCGCCAGCAGAGCCTGCTCTCGAGCCTCCTTGGCCTGAGCGTCAGCGGTGCCGTCAACCGCAAGGCCCACTGCGACGTGCTCACCGTTCAGTAGCGCGCGGATCGTCTCGGGTCCGATGTGACCGACCAGGAGATGCGGGTTGTCATCGTCGGGGGCGGCGTTGCCGCCCTCGAGGCCACCCTCGCGCTCCACGCCCTCGCGGGCGGGCGCGTCGGTATCGAGGTGCTGGCGCCCGAGCCAGTGTTCTTCTACCGGCCGCTCTCGGTGGCCACGCCGTTCACGCAAGGGGAGCTCCGCCGTTACGACCTCGGCACGCTTCTCTCCCGGGGCGGTGCTCTGCTTACGCTCGCGACGGTGACCGGCGTCGACGCCGAACGACGCGAGGTACGTACTGCAGACGGCGCGGAGATTCCGTATGACGCTCTGCTCGTCGCCTGCGGCGCACTTCCCGAGGTTGCGATCGAGGGCGCTCTTACCTTCCGTGGCCCTGCCGACATGGACCGCATCTCGGCGCTGCTTCGGGATGCGGACGCGGGTGCGATCGACAGCGTTGCGTTCTCGATTCCCGGCGGGGCGGTGTGGAGCCTTGCGGTCTACGAGCTTGCGCTCCTCATGGCAGCGTGGCTCGAAGCGCGCGGTCGGCGGGACGTGTCGGTCGTGCTCACGACACCCGAGGAGGCGCCGCTCGAGCTGTTCGGAGCGGATGCGAGCTCGGCCACGGCGGCGCTGCTCGAGCACCGGGGGATCGAGATCCGGACGCGGGCTCGCGCGCTGCACTACCGCGACGGTGTCCTGACATTCGCCTCGGGCGAGACGCTTGCCGTCGACCGCGTGGTCGCGATGCCACGGCTCGTTGGGCCATCGATACCCGGGTTGCCGCAGACGCGTCACGGGTTCGTCCCGATCGATCGGAGCTGTCGCGTGGCGGGCCTTCCGGGGGTCTACGCGGCGGGAGACATCACGACGTTCCCGGTCAAACAGGGAGGAATCGCAGCACAGCAGGCCGACGTTGCCGCCCAGGAGATAGCGCGCGCTGCAGGGGCCGACGTCGTAGCGCAGCCCTTCCGACCCGTGCTCCGCGGGATGCTGTTGACGGGGTCCGAGCCGCAGTTCATGCGCCACGATCTCGCCCACCCCGGCGTGCCACCCGTTGTGAGCCTGAACGAGCTCTGGTGGCCGCCCGCCAAGATCGCGGGCCACTATGTCGGGCCTCTGATCCTCTCGCTCGACGAAACGGGCGCACACGACGACAGGCCCACCGAGCCCGCAGCCGGCGTAGCCGTCCATGTCGAGCTCGATCCGGATGCCGCGGTGCAAGACAGCACCGACCCGGCCGACGACGACGCACCGACTGCCGCCGACGCCGTCGGCAGTGTGGCGACGCCGCCCCTCCTCCTCGTCGCCCCCGAGGACACGCTCGGGGAGGTGGCGGCACGCCTCCGCGACCTCGACATCGGATCGGCGGTCGTCGCCGAGTACGGGAAGACGATCGGGATCATCACAACACGCGACCTGCTCGGAGCCTTCGCCCTCCGCGTTCATCCGAGCGAGGCACGCGTCCGCTCCTGGATGACGGCACATCCATTCACGATCCGGGCAGGGCAGAGCAAGGCAACCGCCGCCGCGGTGATGGCCGAGCACCACATCCATCACCTCCCGGTCGTCGACGAGCGCGGCCACGCGATTGCGATCCTGGGCCTGCGCGATGTCGTTCCGCTCGACCCGTAGCCGCGCGATCGATTCGTCCGCTAGAGTTCTCCCCGGCGCGGGATCCGTCCCGCTCCGCATCAAGAGAGGCTGAGGGACCGGCCCTGTGACGCCTCGGCAACCTGCCCCAACTATCGGGTGACGGTGCCAATCCCGGACGGATGTCGAGCGACGACCAGGAGGTTCTATTTCATGCCCGCTGTTTCTCTTTGTTGCCGCATCTGCGCAACCGAGCATCCGCTCGAGGCGACAGGCACGTGCTCCCGCTGTTTCGGGCCTCTCGATCCGACCTACGACTGGGACGCGCTCCGCGCCCGGGTCAGCCGCGCCTCGATCGAGGCCGGCCCCCAGTCG
>JBBRHS010000435.1:0-2668 GCA_038222385.1 Acidimicrobiia bacterium | reverse complement strand
GCCGCCGTGCTCGCCGTCACCGGGAGCAACGACCTCGCCGGGGTACGGGTCCTGGCCATGGTGTCGGTGGCGTTGACCGCGCTGCTCCTGGTCGCGGAGGGCCGGAGACGTGACGGCGCACGCCGAGGCTGGATCGCCGGGGTGTTGTTCGTGTTCGCGTCGGTGTGCTTCGCGCCCCAAGACGGCCAGGCGGCAAACTTCGAGGTCTTCATGCTCCCGTTCGCGACCGCTGCGGTGCTCCTCGCGCGCCGTGAGAAGTTCGCGGCGTCGGGGGTCGCCGTCGCCGTCGCGACCCTGGCCAAGCAGACCGGCGCGGCGACGTTGCTCCCGGTCCTGTACCTGGCGTGGCGGGCCCGAAATCGCCGGGGTGCCGCCGAAGCCGGTACCGGGTTCGTGCTCCCGCTCGGGCTCGTCGCCCTCTTCGTCGGGCCCGGCCAGCTCCTGTTCTGGGCCGTGCTCGGGAACGGTTCGTACCTGGGGATCGGTTCGGCATCGGCGTACGTGCTCGGACTGTTCGCGGTGATGAGTGTCGCGTTCCTCCTCTGCCAACTCCCGGTGGTGGTACCGACGTTCCTTGCGTGGCGGAACCGACGGGAGCGCGACGAGACCGACCTCTGGCTCTGGCTCCTCTCCGGCGTGCTCTCGGTGGCGGTGGGGTTCCGGTTCTTCGGGCACTACTACCTCCAGCTGCTCCCGCCGCTGTGTCTGATCGCAGCCGGCGTGCTCGCCCGGGCATCCGAACGGGTCAGGGTCGGGACGGTCGGTGCGGCTGCGTTGCTCGCGGTCGGGTTCTCGATCGTCGGCCACGTCGCGCAGCCGTTCGGCAATGAACCCAACTACCAGGAGGTGAGTCGGTTCATCGAGTCCAACGCGTCGGAGCGTGACCGGATCCTGGTCTGGGGGGCACTGCCCGAGGTCTACTGGGCATCGAACCGGCGGCCGGCCACTCGCTTCGCGAGCAACTCGTTCGTCACCGGGCACTGGGGCGGTCGGCCCCAGGGCGACCTCACCGCCGACCTCGCGACCCCGGGTGCGCTCGAGCAGTTCCTGGCCGACTTCGGCGAGCACCCCCCGCGGTACGTGGTCGACACCTCGCCCGCGGCGATCCGAGACGCGCAGTACTACCCGATGACGAAGTTCCCCTCGATCGAGGCACTCGTCGACGCGAACTACCACTACGTCCGCACGATCGACGGCATCGGGGTCTACGAACGCAACGCGGATGTACCCATCTTCGAAGAGGTCGGCTAAGCGTCGACCGTCGCACCGGCGCGGCTGCTGAGCGCAACGCCCCGCCGCCACTGCCGCAGCACGTCGAGGTCGTCGCCGTTGGTGCAGAAGCCGAACGACAGGCCGCTCACCGGATCACCCCAGCCGATCTGGCCGACCGCGCCGCCGTGTCCGAATGCCCGCGCAGAGGTGGTGTGACCGAAGCCGCGGGCAGCGGCGAGACCGTCGTCGCCGGCGGTCACGAGCCCGAGCGTGCGGCTGGTCGGGGTGCCCATCATCGGGTCGACGAACGTGTTTCGCACGTTCCCGGTCGCGTCGGCGAGCACCGCGGGATCCCAGATCGTGCCGTCGTCGTGCATGATCGCCTGGTAGTACAGCGCGAGGTCGGCGGCGCGCATCACGCCGCCGCCACCCGGTACTCCGAGCGCCCGGTTCTCCGGCCGGCAGATCATCGCCAGGCTCTCGTCGGTCACCTCACCGACCGGGAGCTCACGGATCCCGATCGCGGCCTCGAGCGCGTCAGGCGAGGGCGGTTCGCCCCGCAGCTCGAACTCGGTGATCCCGGCCTGGTCCGACTCGGGGATGCCGAGCACGCGCGGGAGTCCGGCCGGGTCGGTGACCCGTTGCTGCACGACATCGCAGTAGTCGGTGCCGGTGACGCGTTCGATGATCTCGGCGAGCACCCAGTGGGCCGACGTCGCGTGGTACTCGTAGGCGGTCCCGGGGTCCCAGTTCAGCCTCCACTGCGCGAATCTGGCCAGCCGACCTTCGCGTGTGAACCAGTCGGGCGGGCCGAGGGGTGCGTGGGGGAACCCCGACGTGTGGAGCATCACCTGTTCGACGGTGATCACGTCCTTGCCGTTCGGCGCGAACTCGGGGATGTAGTCGACGACCCGCTTCCGCACGTCGACGTCGCCGTCGCCGATGAGCGCCCACATCGCGCCGGCGACGAACGCCTTGGTGCACGAGAAGACGACGTAGCGAGACTCGTTCGTGGCGTCGCCGAGGGTCTCGAACAGTTCCAGCTCGCCGCCGCGGGCGAGGGCGAGCTGACAGGAGGGCAGGTTCCCCTCGTCGACCTCGCGTTGCGCTCGACCGAGCAGGTCCTGCACCGCCTTTCGATCGAGCGGCTCGACGGCGGGTGGCGTGCGGTCGGTCATGAGTCCCCCCTGGGACGGCCCGGTGCGGATCCGGGCCGGGCCTCATGATCGCGCTGGAGCGCATACCGGCGCACGGGCTCCGGGAAACCGTGGAGATCCGCCGTTCCGAGGTCGACGAACTGGAACGGCGTTCCGGCCGCGAGCTCGCGCACGACGTTTGCGGAAGCTCCTAAGCACGCGACTCCGCTTCAGCTTCGCGCCGCTGCGGTCGAAACATGACGGCGATGCAGACCTCGTCGGTGCAGCCCCTGTCCGTACCGGCCGGTCCGGCCGATCCC
>JBBRHS010000434.1:0-2687 GCA_038222385.1 Acidimicrobiia bacterium | reverse complement strand
CGAGCGGCAGGCGCGGCGCACGGCCCTCGGCCCGACGGTGGGCCGCCGCGACGAACGCCGCGAACAGCGGGTGGGGCCGGTCGGGGCGGCTCTTGAACTCGGGGTGGGCCTGGGTCGCCACGAAGAACGGGTGCACCGACGCCGGGAGCTCGATGAACTCGACGAGCCGGTCGTCGGGCGACGCGCCGGAGCAGACGAGACCGGCGGCCTCCAGGCGCGCCCGGTACTTGTTGTTGACCTCGTAGCGGTGGCGGTGCCGCTCGTACACCACTTCGGCTCCGTAGGCCCGCTGCACCACCGACCCGGCGAGGAGCTTCGCCGGGTACGCGCCGAGGCGCATCGTGCCGCCCAGGTCGACGACGTCGCGCTGATCGTCCATGAGATCGATCACCGGGTGTGGCGAGTGCGGGTCGAACTCGCTCGAGTTCGCTCCGGCGAGGCCGCACGCGTCGCGGGCGAACTCGATCGTCGCACAGTGCAAGCCGAGGCAGAGCCCGAGGAACGGGACGCCGTTGAGTCGAGCGAAGCCGGCCGCGGCGATCTTGCCCTCGATCCCCCGGAATCCGAACCCGCCGGGGATGACGATGCCGTCGAGATCGCGCAGCCGGCCCTCGGCGAGCAGGCCTTCGGTGTCGTCGGACGCGATCCAGTCGATCACGACCTTCGCGCCGCACGCGTAGCCGCCGTGCTTCAACGCCTCGACCACCGAGAGGTAGGCGTCGGGCAGGTTCACGTACTTGCCCACGAGCCCGATGTGGACCTCGTCGGTGGCGTCGGCGACGCGCTGCACGAGCGCCTTCCACGGTCCGAGGTCGGGCGGGCCCTGGTCGAGCCGCAGCATCTCGCAGACGTAGTCGTCGAGACCTTCGTCGTGGAGCACCAGCGGGATCTCGTAGAGGTCGTCGGCGTCGATCGCCGACACCACGCCCCGTTCCGGGACGTCGCACAGCTGGCTGATCTTCTCCTTGAGGCGTGTCGCGATCGGGCGGTCGGAGCGGCACACGATCACGTCGGGCTGGATGCCCCGGCTGCGAAGCTCGGTGACGGAGTGTTGGGTGGGCTTGGTCTTCTGCTCGCCCGCGGGGCCGATGAACGGCACGAGCGTGACGTGCAGGTAGAAGACGTTGTCGCGCCCCACGTCTTTACGGAACTGCCGGATCGCCTCGAGGAACGGGAGGATCTCGATGTCGCCGACCGTGCCTCCGACCTCGGTGATGATCACGTCGACGTCGTCGGCGGCGAGGCTGAGGATGCGTTCCTTGATCTCGTCGGTGATGTGCGGGATCACCTGCACGGTCTGGCCGAGGTACGCGCCGTGGCGTTCCTTCGAGAGCACCGACTGGTAGATCGATCCGGTCGTCGCGTTGCTACGCCGGTTGAGCGGCACGTCGACGAAGCGTTCGTAGTGGCCGAGGTCGAGGTCGGTCTCACCGCCGTCGTCGGTGACGAACACCTCCCCGTGCTGGAAGGGGTTCATCGTGCCGGGATCGACGTTGATGTACGGGTCGAGCTTCTGCATCGTGACCCGCAGGCCCCGGGCCTTGAGGAGCCGCCCGAGGGAGGAGGCGGTGAGGCCCTTGCCGAGGCTCGATGCCACCCCGCCTGTCACGAAGATGTGCTTCGCCAAGACCTCTACCTCCGGGATTCCCGTATTGGACGAGTGCGTCGGAACGCGTGCGCCGACGCGTCACTGACCTACGGGAAGCCGACGGTACCATGCGCCCGACCCGCTCCAGGGAACCCCGAAGGAGGCGCGTGCCCACGCTCGAAGACGCACGCGTCACCGCCAGGGACCGGCACCGGTCGGGGCCGCGCTGGTGGCCCGATGCCCTGCTCCTGGCGCTCGGGGCCCTCCTCGTCCGCCTCCCGGCCTACTTCGCGCCCACCAACCTCGGCTACGACGACGGCGGGTACGGACTCGCCGCGATCGCCATGCGCGAGGGCTACCAGCCGTACCGCGACATCTTCTCCAGCCAGGGCCCGCTCTTCCTCCCGCTCGTCCACCTCGCCGATCTCCTCGGGCTCCAGACGCTCGACGCGCCCCGCCTGCTCGCGGTGACGGCGGGAATGGTGTCGACGGTCGCGGTGTACGTCGCGGGGTCGGAGCTGCTCGACCGGGGGCGGGCGTTGCTCGCGGGTGCGCTCACCGCGACGAGCGGCGTGCTCCTCTGGACCACGGGCCCCATCACCGGCGACGGACCCGCGGCCGCGTTCGCGACGTCGGCGGTCGCCGTCGCGCTCGCGTACCGCCGCAGTCCGACGCGCGCCAAGGCCGTGGCTGTGGGTCTGCTCATCGGCGCGGCCGTCGCGGTGAAGAGCCTGCTCGTCGGGCCCGCGATCCTCGTCGCCTGGCTGCTCGTGCTCCAGCGCCGGCGGATCGTCGACGTCGTGGTCGTCCCGGTCCTCGCCTTCGCGCTGCTCGTGCTCGTGAGCATCCCGTGGGGCATCGGCAACGTCGTGCACGACAACATCCAGTACCACCTCGACAAGACCGGCGACCGCCGGCCGGGCGCGAACGCGCTGAAGCTGGTCACGACGTTCTTCCGGCGCGACACCCCGCTGCTCGCGATCGGCGCGGTCGGGGCCGTCGCGCTCGTCGTCACCCGGCTCCGAGGCCGCACCACCAACCCCGAGACGGCACCGCCTGCGACGCGACCGCCCCTGCTCGACCGGCTCCTCGACGGGAC
>JBBRHS010000433.1:0-2694 GCA_038222385.1 Acidimicrobiia bacterium | reverse complement strand
CCCTCGACGCCCTCCGGCTCGGCGCGGAGGTGGCGGTGCCCGTCTACTCGCACGAGACCTACGACATCGTGCCGGGAGCCAGCCGGCGGATCGACCCACCGGGGGTGCTGATCCTCGAAGGCGTGAACGCGTTGCAGTTCCACGCCCGCCTCGACTTCGCGGTCTACGTCGATGCACCGGCCGAGGCGATCGAGTCCTGGTACGTGGCCCGACTCGTCGAGCTGGTCGCCGACGCGCCACCCGGATCGTTCTACGCGGGATGGGCCGGGTTCCCGCCCGCGCAGGTGGATGCACTCGGACACGACATCTGGTCGTCGATCAACGTGGTCAACCTCGTTGAGCACATCGAGCCCACCCGGGTCGTCGCCGACGTCGTGGTGGAGAAGGGAGCCGACCACGAGCTCCTCGCGGTGGTCGTTCAAGAGGGACGTGAGGTGGGGCGGTAGCGGGGAATCTCGCCGTCCCACTCGTCGAGCGGCGCGCAGTGCCAACTCCAGTCGGAGCCCAGACGCGGGCGGTCGGCGAGCGCCACCCGCCCGTTCGCCCACAGCAGCTCCGCGAACGGGTCATCGTCGGCCGGCGCCCACGGGAAGAGCCGCGCGAGCACCGCGGCGCACAGATCGGCCGGCGGCTCGAAGTTGATGTCGAGGCCGCGGGCGACGTCGTCGGCGTGGACGAGGATCTCGTCGCACCCCATCGCAACGAAGCCCTCCGGGTCGGCCATCCCGACCTCGTGGTAGGCGCGCGTCGCGGGATTCGACGCGCGCGCCACCGTCGCGAGCACCGCGGCCGCACTGCGGAGGCTCGCGAGCAGAAACCGGGGCTTGCCGTCGGGGTCGCCCCGTCGCGGCGCAGGCAACGGCCCCCGGGTCGCGGTCGCGAGCTGCACCGAGTACCAGAACAGGGTGTCGACGACGTGGTCCACGGTCGCGCGGCAGGTCCACGGCAGTGACCCGGCCGGCGCCTCCCAGTCGGCGTCGGGCTCGGCGGCCAGGCACTCGACCGCGACCCCGGCCGCGAGGAGCAGGTCGTCGGGGTCGAGCTCCCGCCGCACGACGTCGCCGCCTATTCCGGAGGCTCGTTCAGGGGGGTCCGGCCGCGGAACCCAGCTTCGGGCCGATACCACCACGTGACCGTAGCGTCGAGGAACGCGAGCACCGGCTCGGGCGCCTCGCTGAGAGCGTCGTTCGCAGCTTCCGGAATCCAATCGTGCACGGTCAGACGATAGAACGGCTCCGCCGCGACCGCCCCCCGGTACGCTGCTCGGGTGCGCGCCGCATACTTCGGCCCCTCGGGAACGTTCACCGAGGAGGCGCTCCTCACCCAACCGGATCTGGCGGCCGCGTCGCGCGAGCCGCTGCGTACGATCCCAGAGGTGATCGCCGCGGTCGAGAGCGACGCGGCCGACGTGGGCGTCGTGCCGATCGAGAACTCGATCGAGGGATCGGTGGCGATCACGCTCGACACGCTCGTGTTCGAGAGCGAGCTGCTCGTGCAGCGCGAGGTCGACCTCCCGATCTCGCTGAACCTGTGCGTCCGGACGGGCACGACGCTCGCCGACGTCACGAGCGTGGCCTCCTACCCCCATGCGATCGCGCAGTGCCGTGGCTGGTTGAGCTCGAAGTTGCCGAGCGTGGCGGTCACCGCCGCGAACTCCACCGCCGACGCCGCCCGCGAGGTGTCCCGGTCGAAGCGCGGGGGCCGGGCCGCGATCGCCAACGCGCTCGCGGCCGAGATCTACGGCCTCGACCTGCTCGCGACCGAGATCGAGGACCACCCCGAGAACCAGACCCGCTTCGTCGTCGTGGGCCGCGGGGTTCCCGCGAGCACCGGACACGACAAGTCGTCGATCGTCTGCTTCCAACGCGCCGACCGTCCCGGTTCGCTCCTCGGGATCCTCCAGGAGTTCGCGGCGCGCTCGATCAACCTCACCAAGGTCGAGTCGCGGCCTACGAAGCGCAGCCTCGGCGACTACTGCTTCCTCATCGACTTCGAGGGCCACATTGCCGACGAACTGGTTGCCGACTGCCTCCGCAACCTCGCGGCACGCCAGGCGCGGGTGAAGTTCCTCGGCTCGTATCCGGTCGCGGGCGAGGCATCGCGCTCACGCCGGAACGCCGCAACCCGGGCCTGGCGCACCGCCGACCAGTGGGTCGAGGGGATCCGCGGTCAGCTGCGCGCCACCGACGAGCTCCTGCCGTGACCGGCCGGGCGCCGGTCGGGTCCCGATGATCGACCTGAAGCGACTCCGCAACGAATCCGACTACCGGGCGGGGATCGAGCGCAAGCGCGTCCGGGAGGGCCTGATCGACGCCGTGCTCGTGGCCGACGACGAACGCCGCACGCTCCTCACCCGCGTCGAGGAGCTCCGCACGCAGCAGAACGCGGCGTCGAAGGCGATCGGCAAGGCCGCGCCCGACGACCGTCTGGCGAAGATCGCCGACGCCGGCGCGCTCAAGGACGAGCTCGCTGCGCTCGAACCGACGCTCGCCGAGGCCGAGGCCCGTCTCCGTGAGCTCGCGCTCCAGGTGCCCAACCCGGCCGACGTCTCGGTGCCCGACGGTGGCGAGGACGACGGCGAGGTGCTGCGGATCGTCGGGGCCGAGACCCCGCCACCGGCACTCGACCACGCGGCGTTCGCCGAGGCCATGGGCTTCGTGAACACCGACAAGGCCGTCGAGATGAGCGGCTCCC
>JBBRHS010000432.1:0-2708 GCA_038222385.1 Acidimicrobiia bacterium | reverse complement strand
CCATGCGCGTCGACGACACGTGGGACCGCTCACTCGGGTCGGTCAACGGCATGAACGAGTTCCTGCGGGCGATGCTGGCCGGCTACCTCGAATCGGAGTTCGCCGACCGACCCGATCTGCTCCCCCACGTGGTGCCGACCTACCCGCCCGGTGCGAAGCGCCTGTTGCGCGACAACGGGGTCTGGGCGCGCGCCCTCAAGCGAGACAACGTGTCTCTGATCACCGAGTCGATTGCCCGGATCACTCCGAAGGGCATCGAGACCGCCGACGGTGAGGAGCATCTCGTCGACGTGATCATCTACGGGACCGGCTTCGAGGCGTCGAGGTTCCTCACGCCGATGCGCGTCACCGGGCGGGGTGGCGTCGACCTGCACGAGCACTGGGCCGGCGACGCGCGTGCGTACCTCGGGATCACGGTGCCGCAGTTCCCGAACCTGTTCTGCCTCTACGGCCCGAACACCAACATCGTGATCAACGGCAGCATCATCTACTTCTCCGAGTGCGGGGTGCGCTACATCCTCGGTTGCCTGAAGCTGTTGCTCGAGGGCGACCATCGCGCGCTCGACGTGCGCGCCGACGTGCACGACGAGTTCAACCGGCTCGTCGACGAAGAGAACCGCGCCATGGCCTGGGGCGCCTCCGACGTCAACAGCTGGTACAAGAACGAGACCGGTCGCGTCGCCCAGAACTGGCCGTTCACGCTCCTCGACTACTGGCAGCGCACCCTCGCACCCGACCCCGCCGACTACGAGCTCATCGACTGACCCACCGGTTCAGCGTCCGGCGCGTTCGCCGAGCTCCCGCAGTCGGGCGAGGCAGTCGTTCCAGGTGGTCTCGAGGATCTCGCGGACCGGCAGCACCGCTTCGATGCGGCCGGCGACCTGACCGCTCATCGCGTAGCCGGCGTTCATGTCGCCTCCGAAGTAGAGATCGAGGATGCCGTCGATCGACATCGACGGAGCCGGGGTCTCGCGCTCCGCCGCGGTCGACCGTTCGGTCCGGAGCGTGCGCATAGCGGGCTTGGCGTATCGGTTCACCACCACCGTGTCGGTCTCAGCCGCGTCGACGACCGCCTGCTTCCAGTGCGCGTGCACGGGCGACTCCACCGCGGTGAGCATTCGGGTCCCCATCTGGGCGCCGTCGGCACCGAGCGCGAACGCGGCCGCCATCGACCGCCCGTCGGCGATCCCACCGGCCGCGACGATCGGCACGTCGACCCGGGACGCGATGAGCGGGACGAGCACCATCGTCGACGCCCCGTCGGCGTTCTTGAAGCCACCCCCCTCGATGCCCTCGACGACCAGCCCGTCGACGCCCGCCGCGATCGCCTTCAGGGCGCCGCGCAGCGTCGGCACGACGTGGAACACGGTGATCCCCGCCGCCTTGAGCGACGGGACGAGGGTGGCCGGATCACCGGCCGACGTCGTCACGAACCGCACCCCGTGGTCGACGATGAAGTCGACGATCGAGAGGTCGCGGATGAACAGCTGCGCGACGTTGACGCCCCAGGGACGGTCGGTGAGGTCGCGCATCTTCTCGATCTCGCGCCGCACCTCGTCGAGCCGACCCGACGACGTCTCGATGATCCCCATCCCGCCTGCGTTCGACACCGCCGACGCGAGCTGGGCCCGCGCGATGAAGCCCATCGGCGCCTGGATGATCGGGATCTCGATCCCGAGCCGTTCGGTCACTCGCGTGCGCATCCCAGAGCCTGGCATGCCGCGTTGCGAGAACCGTGCCCTGACGGCTGGGGGTCTACGCCAGACCAGCGAGATGCGCGGCGTCGTTGAAGCGGGCGAGCCTCCACGCCTCTCCGGTCCAGCGCCACTCCGTGATCGAGGAGTTCGTCACCTCGTAGGTCATCGGGATCACCTGACCGATCGGCAGGTCACCGAGCGCGACGAAGCTGGCGCCGATGATCCCACCGTGGCTGACGACCACCACCCGCTCCCCTGCGTGCTCGAGCGCGACCCGTCGGAGCCGGGAGCCGGCGCGCGCGGCGAACTCCGCCCAGCTCTCGCCACCGGGGAACCGACCCATGAACGGGTCGTAGGTGTCGCCGCCGGGCGGGTATCGGTCGGCGATCTCGTCCCAGGTGAGGCCCTCGGCCTCACCGGCGTGGATCTCGCACCAGTCGCACTCCGCGATCGCGTCGCGAGGAGTCGCGAGAGCCGGCGCGATCAGCGCGGCGGTCTCGACCGCTCGCGGGAGGATGCTCGTGTACACGACGTCGACGGTCCCGAGCTCCCCGGTTGTGGCAAGCCGGTCGCGCAGGGCCTCCGCCTGCCGACGACCGAGCGGGCTCAGGCCGCGGCAGGTGTCGTGGCCGGAGACGAAGCCACCGGTCTGGGCCGCGGACTCGCCGTGACGGATGAGCACGAGCGTGGTCTCTTCGTTCGTCATGACCGACAGCTTCCACGATCGACACGACGGCTGCCGGACAATTCCCGACCCGTCAACGACCGTCGGTCGAGAAGTGCTGGTAGTCGGAGAAGCTCGCACCCCACTCCCAGCCGACCGAGCGGAACGCCTCGACGAGGACCCCGCCCTCGACCGCCATTCCGGGCCTGACGTCGCCCCGATCGGTGTACGCCGCACCGGCCGAGGGGATGATCCGCCCGCCCTCGAGGTACGGGTTCTCGATCGGGTTGATGTCGATGGCGTGGCCGAACGCGTGCCGCGACCACGACGGAGCGGCATCGCTGTCG
>JBBRHS010000431.1:0-2724 GCA_038222385.1 Acidimicrobiia bacterium | reverse complement strand
AGCACGACGTCGGCCGCGGCCGATGGGAGGCTGCACACGACCTCCTCGATGCCGAGTGACGCGTAGTACTCGAGCTTGCCCGGCTCCGGGATCGAGCCGAACGGGATGATCTGCAACGACGCCGGGTCGCGCCCCGCCTGTTCCGCGGCCGCATGGAGGTCGCCGAGCGCGGCACGGATCCCCGCGCCGCCGATCGGGATCCAGCCGTCGGCGTACTCGACGACGTGGGCGAACAGCTTCGGACCCGCGGCACCACCGATGAGCACCGGCGGGCCGGGACGTTGCACGGGCTTCGGCCACGACCAGCTCGGCGCGAGGTGCACGTACTGTCCCTCGAACGCGGCCTCGTCGTCGGCCCAGAGCGCCCTCATCGCGAGCAAGTGCTCGCGGGCGACGGCGCGGCGCTCGGGCATGGTGTGGCCGTGGTCGGCGAGCTCGTCCTCGTTCCAGCCGAAGCCGACCCCGAACACGAAGCGCCCGCCGCTCAGCACGTCGAGCGTGGCGACGGCCTTCGCGGTGACGATCGGCTCGCGCTGGGCGACGAGGCAGATGCCGGTCCCGAGCGTGATGCGATCAGTCGCCGCGGCGGCGCCGGCGAGGGCCACCAACGGGTCGAGGGTGCGCTTGTACTCGTCGCGCAGCTCGGCATCGCCGGTGGGCGGTGGGGTGCGGCGCGACACCGGGATGTGGGTGTGCTCGGGCAGGTACATCGACGCCAACCCGCGCTCCTCGACCGCGCGTGCGAGCGTGATCGGATCGACGGATCGGTCGGTGGCGAACATCGTCACTCCCAGGCGCACGGCGGGTACGGTACGCCCTCCATGGGAATCTGTGCGGGACGCGTCGTCATCGTCACCGGGGCCGGCCGCGGGATCGGCCGCGGTCACGCACTCGAGTTCGCCCGGCAGGGGGCCAAGGTCGTGGTCAACGACCTGGGCGCCGAGCTCGACGGCTCGGGCGGCTCCACCGGCCCGGCCGGTGAGGTGGTCGACGAGATCCGCGCTGCGGGCGGCGAGGCCGTCGCGAACGGCAACGACGTCGCCGACTGGGACGGCGCCCAGGCCATCGTCCAGTCGGCACTCGACGCGTTCGGCGGCCTCGACGTGGTCGTGAACAACGCGGGCTTCCTGCGCGACCGCATGGTCGTGGGGACCAGCGAAGACGAGTGGGACGCCGTCATCCGGGTCCACCTCAAGGGGCACTTCTGCGTCACCCGCTTCGCCGGCGCCTACTGGCGGGAGCAGTCGAAAGCCGGCGCCACCGTCGACGCCCGGATCATCAACACCAGCTCGGGGGCCGGACTCATGGGCAGCGTGGGCCAGGGCGCGTACTCCGCCGCGAAGGCCGGCATCGCCGCGCTCACCCTCGTGGAGTCGGCCGAGCTCGGTCGTTACGGGGTCACCGCGAACGCGATCGCCCCCGCGGCCCGCACCCGCATGACCGAGGCCGTGTTCGCCGAGACGATGGCCAAACCCGACGACGGTTTCGACGTCATGGCGCCCGAGAACGTCGCTCCGCTCGTGGTCTGGCTCGGCAGCGCCGACTCACGCGACGTGACCGGGCGCGTGTTCGAGGTCGAGGGCGGCATCCTCTCCGTCGCCGACGGCTGGCAGCACGGACCGAGGATCGACAAGCAACGCCGGTGGGAGCCCGACGAGGTCGGTGCCGCCGTGCGCGACCTCCTCGCGAAGGCCCCCACCCCCACCCCCTTCTAGGGCGCCTGAGGCCGACGGTTGGTGCGTTTGGCCACCCTCTGGGGGGCGCAATCGCACCAACGTGAAACGAGGTGAGGGTCAGGCGAGGCGTTCGACGATCATGGCCATGCCCTGGCCGCCGCCGACGCACATCGTCTCGAGCCCGTAGCGGCCGCCGCGGTCCTCGAGCCCGTTGATGAGCGTGGTCATGATGCGGGCGCCGGTCTGACCGAACGGGTGACCGAGGGCGATCGCACCACCGTTGACGTTGAGCTTCTCGGCCGGGATGCCGAGGTGCTTCGCCGACGGGACGACCTGGGCCGCGAAGGCCTCGTTGATCTCGACCAGGTCGATGTCATCGATCGTGAGCCCGGCGCGGGCGAGCGCGGCGCGACTCGCGTCGACGGGACCGAGGCCCATGATCTCCGGGTCGAGCGCCGAGACCCCACTCGACACGATGCGGGCGATCGGCGTGATCCCGAGCGCCTCGGCCCGGGTCTCGCTCATGACCACGACCGCGGCGGCACCGTCGTTCAACGGGCACGCGTTGCCGGCCGTGACCGAGCCGTCGGGGCGGAACACCGGCTTCAGGCCCGCGAGCTTCTCGACGGTCGTGCCGTCACGCGGGCAGTCGTCGACCGAGACGACCGTGCCGTCCGGGGTGGTGATCGGGGTGATCTCCCGCTCGAAGAACCCGTTGCGCTGGGCCTCGACCGCGCGCTGCTGCGACCGGGCCGCGAACTCGTCCATCTCGTCGCGCGTCACACCTTCGATCTCGGCCACGTTCTCGGCGGTCTGGCCCATCGCGATGTAGACGTCGGGCACGCCGTCGAACGGAGCCCACGTTCCCAGCCCACCCTCGGCCCGGGCCTTGCTGCGCGCCATCGCTTCGCCGTGCACCACCTTGTTCACCGTGCCGGGCATGCCGTCGGACTTGCCCTGCGCGAAGCGACTCACACACTCGACGCCCGCAGCGATGAACACGTCGCCCTCGTCGGCGCGGATCGCGTGCGCGGCCATGCGGATGGTC
>JBBRHS010000430.1:0-2725 GCA_038222385.1 Acidimicrobiia bacterium | reverse complement strand
GATCAGCTCACCCCGCCGTTCCTGGGATCCACGATGACCATGACAGTCCCGGCCGCGGTGCAGACGGCGTTCGATTCCTGCGGGATCGAGGCCCCGTCGGCCGCGACCCGCACCGTGCTCGAGAACTGGCTCATCGCGCAGCGGGCAACGAGCCCGTCGAGCGAGTGGACCCGCTACCAGGCCATCAACCTCGGCGTCCTCACGATGCTGAGCCCCGATTTCCAGCTCGCGTAGACGGAAGGGACGCCGTGACCGACAAGGACTACCTCCGCGCTCAACGTGAGCTCTGGGAGCCGGCCACCGGCCCCAACGGGATGTCTCGCCGCAAGTTCCTCCAGGCGCTCGGCGTCGGCGCCGGTGCCGCGCTCGCGGCGCCGTCACTGATGTCGCGGTTCGAGGCCTTCGCCGCGAACGACAGCACGACCGACGGCATCCTCGTGCTCGTCATGCTCGGTGGCGGCAACGACGGCCTCAACACACTGGTGCCGTTCAACGACGCGAAGTACCGATCCCTCCGCCCTGCGTTGCGCTACGACCCCCCGGGTGCCGGCGCGCGGGCCGCGCTGAGCATCAACGACGCGAACTTCGGACTCAACCCGAACCTTCCGAGGTTGAAGGCCAGCTACCTCCAGAACCGGGTCGCGTTCGTCGATGGCGTCGGCTACAACCCGGCCGACATGAGCCACTTCAGCTCGATGGGCTACTGGATGAACGGGTGGAAGGACGCCCCGCCGCAGCAGTTCGCCAACGGCTGGGTCGGCCGCTACATGGACACGCTTCCCGGCGCGAGCACGAACGCGTTGCTCGGCGCCTGCATCGGTTCTTCGGTACCGCTGCACATGATCGGCACGAGCGCCCGCGCCGCGGGTATCCCGCAAGACATCGGTGGCGCCTTCGGCCTCAACCGGTCGAAGCCCTACGACGCGCGGATGTTCGACGCTTTCGCCGCGTACGGGAACACGCCGACCGGCAAGGGTCCGTGGGCCGACCTCGTGGCGAAGACCAACAAGTCGTCGATGACGGTCGCGCAGGCTGTGCAGCCGGCCTACGCCGGCGCGCTCGGCGGCGACGACCTGGTGCAGCAACTCACGCTCACCGCGCGCCTGATCAACCTCAACCTCGGAACGCGCGTGTTCCACACCCACCTCTCGAGCTTCGACACCCACGGCGACCAGGAGTCGATGCACAGTCGGCTCCTCACGTCGCTCGACGCCGGCATCGAGGCGTTGTTCGCGAACCTCAGTGCCACGCAACGGCCGCGGGTCACCCTGCTCACGTTCTCCGAGTTCGGGCGGCGGGCCGAAGAGGCGAGCAACGGCACCGACCACGGCGCCGCGGGACTCGACATCATCGTCGGCGACAAGGTCAAGGGGGGTCTCTACGGCCAGCAGCCCTCCCTCACGGACCTCGACTCCCACGGGAACCTCAAGGCGAGCACCGACTTCCGGGCCGTCTACGCCGAGATGCTCGACTCCTGGCTCGGCGCCGACCCCGTGCCGATCCTCGGCAAGGACTACCCCCGGCTCGGACTGTTCACGGGGGCGCCGGTCTCACCGACGACCACGACCACGGTTCCGCCCGTGGTGACCACGACCACGACCCAACCGCCGGCCACCACCACGACGACCCGGCCGCCTGCGACGACCACGACCACGCAGCCGCCCGCGACCACGACCACCACCCGCCCGCCTGCCACCACCACGACGACGACGCAGCCGCCCGCGACCACGACCACCACCCGCCCGCCTGCCACCACCACGACGACCCGGCCGCCCGGAACGACGACGACGACCCAACCGCCGGGAACCACGACCACACCCGGGACGCTGCCCCGGCGTCGGCGACCTCGTCGCTGGCGCGGCCGACGCTTCAGCTAGAGAGAAGCAGCGGAGCCGGCGGACACACCCACACAGCAGTCGAGTGGGTGAGCGATCGAGCCGGCGCAGCGGATTCGACCGTCAAACAGAGAAGCAGCGGAGCCGGCGGACACACCCACACAGCAGTCGAGTGGGTGAGCGATCGAGCCGGCGCAGCGGATTCGACCATCAAGAAGTTCGCTTGCGGAGGTTGTGACCGAAGAAGCCGCCTCGGGGGCGGGCGTGCGCGTGGTAGTGGTCGGGGATGTTGCGCATGTTGTCGTCGATGTAGTGCTCGAACGTGAAGTGATCGGTCACCACCACCGCGAGCTGGGAATGCATGTGCGCGAGGGTCTCGGCCGGCGGGTCGACCCCGTGATCGCGCCACACGACCATCGGGACGGCGCAGATCTCGCACTCCGCGATCCAGCAGATGTCGTCTTCGTGGAACCACGGGGTGATCCGCGCGGCTTCGCAGAGGTCGCAGTCGGGCGCGGCCCCCGATGACCCGGGGATGCTCACCCTGCGACGCTCCCCGCCCGCTCCGCGTCCTGCGCGTCGAGCGCAGCACGGAGCTCGGCCACGAAGGCCGCCGCGGCTTCGGGACCGCCGCCGTCGAGGAGGCGTCGAACCAGAGCGCTCCCGACGATCACCCCATCGGCCGTTTCCGCCGCCTCACAGGCCTGCTCGGGCGTCGAGATGCCCACTCCGAGCAACACCGGCTTGTCGGTCACGGCCTTGCACCGGCGACCCATCTCCCCCGCCTGCGTCGCGAGCGCTCTGCGTTCACCCGTCACTCCCATGAGCGCGACGCCGTAGACGAAGCCGTGCGACCGTTCGCAGATGGCCCGGAGGCGGGTCTCGGTGGT
>JBBRHS010000429.1:0-2727 GCA_038222385.1 Acidimicrobiia bacterium | reverse complement strand
CTACCTGGAGACACTGCGAGAGTACGGGCGACGTGAGTTGGCGGCCGCCGACGAGGAGACCGAGGCTCGGACCGCACTCGAGGCCGCGCTCCTTCCGGCCGAGCCGCTCCGCGAAGACTGGACCGCGCTCGTCAACCAGTACATCTGCTCCGACGACCTCGCGATCGTCATCGAAGACAACACCCGGCGCGACGCCGCGACCCAGGCAGCCGAGGCCGGGCGACTCGATGCCGCAGCATTGATCTTCAGCTCGTGTGTCTTCCACGATCACCCCGGTGCTGTCGAGACGACCCTGCGGCTGGTCGCGCCGCTCGCGGGCCGACGCGACGACCTGGATCCCATCGCCTGGCGCGCGTCCGTCGCGGCGAAGGTCGCGCTCGAACGCCTCACCCGCCGATACGGGGAATGCCTCGAAACGTCGATCAACATGCTCGCGGCCCTCGACGCCGACGACCCGGCCCGGGGCTGGTTCGATTCCTGGCGCTGCGCCCTCACCACCGCGGTGGCGCCGGAGGTGGGTGTGGCCGAGACGGAAGCGGTCCTCGCCTCCGCCCGACGAAACGCGCGGCCACCGCTCGACTGGACGCTCTCCCAACTCCTCGTCACCCACGCCACCGGGCTCGCCTTGTTGCGCCGTCCGACCGATGCCCTCTCGGTCGCGGAAGAGTCGCTCGCTTGGGCCCCGATCGGGAAGGAGTCGAGGGATCAGAGCCTGGCCGTGCTGTTGTGGATCCTCTACGCGATGGGAGCCCCCTCCGCCCAGCACCTGCTCGACGAGGTCGGCGCGCAGCGACAGGAACTGGGGGTCGCCGAGCTGTGTGCTGCACCGGGAGCACTGTGCACCAACGGCTCGATCGAGGAACGAGCCGCTCGCCTCGTCGCTTCCGCGCGCCGCCGACCGTCGACCGACGTACCGACCCCGTTCCTCCTCGCGTTCGCCTGGCTCGCGGTAGAAGACGGCGAACCCGCGCGCGCGGCCGAGCTGGCGGCTCGGGCGGAGGTCTACGACTCGAGCACGATCATCGCGCTGCTGTACCTCCTCGCGACGCTCCAGGACTGGTCCGCCGACTCTTGGGTACGCAACCGTGACGCCACGATCGGCTGGTACCTGAGCCCCTATCACGAACCCGCAGCCAAGGAGGGGTTCGCCACACTCGCGTCGGAGGTGGAGCGCTGGGATCGACGCCTCTCCCGGCGGTGAGGACCGCCCCGGGACGAGGCCTCTGGTTGGCAGTCGTCCTCGCCATCGTGGCCGGCTGCGTCGACGCGATCTCCTTCGAGCGGGTGTTCGACGTGTTCCCCGCGAACCAGAGCGGCAACGCGGTGTTCCTCGGCATCGAGCTCGGACACGGGCGGGCCGGTGCCGCCTGGCGTCCCGCCGTCGCGATCCTCGCCTTCGGGGTCGGAGTGGCTGCGGCGATCGCCATCGGAAGTCGCGTCCGGGAGCGGATCCGGTCCGAGCTGCTCCTCACCATCGAGATCCTCCTCCTCGTGCCGCTCCTGTTCGTCTTGATCGACGACCCGACGCCGATCGCGCACCTCCACGGCCTCGGCGCGGGCACCCTCCTCGCGCTGACCGCATGCGCGATGGGGATGCAGACCGAGGTGATCGGTCGGGTGGCCGGGGTCGCGGTGGCGACCACGTACCAGACCGGCGCGATCACCCACATCGCCGAATCGGTCGCGCACCGGCTGGCGCCGGGCCGTCGACCCCCGCCCGTCGGGCCGGCGGTCGCGGTGCTGCTCGTGGTGCTCGTGGGCTACATCGCCGGCGCCGCGCTCGGTGCCTCGCTCCGGTCGTCGCGCTTCGCGATGGTCGTTCCCGTGGCGCTGCTCGTCGCGACCACCTTCGTGCTCGTGGTCCGGCGACGCAGCTGACGACCTAACGTCGGGCGATGCGCGTCGGGGTGGTGATCCTGCCCGAACACCCGTGGGCGACGGCGGTCGAGCAGTGGCGCCGCGTCGAGGACCTCGGGTTCGACCACGCGTGGACCTACGACCACCTCGCCTGGCGTGACCTGCGCGACGGACCGTGGTTCGGCGCGATCCCCACCCTGACCGCCGCCGCCACGGCTACGAGCACGCTCCGCATCGGCACCCTGGTCGCGTCGCCGAACTTCCGCCATCCGGTGTCGTTTGCCCGGGAGCTGGTCACGCTCGACGACGTCTCCGGTGGGCGGCTCGAGCTCGGCCTCGGAGCCGGCGGCCAGGGTTGGGACGCGACCGTGCTCGGGCACGAACCCTGGAGCCTCGCCGAGCGGACCGCCCGCTTCGTCGAGTTCGTCGACCTCCTCGACGATCTGCTGCGTCAGCCGGAGACCACATTCGACGGGCGCTATTACCGAGCGCTCGAGGCCCGCACCTACCCCGGCTGCGTGCAACAGCCGCGCGTCCCGTTCGCGATCGCGGCGACGGGGCCGCGCTCGATGCACGTCGCCGCGAAGCACGCGTCCACCTGGGTGACCACCGGTGCGCGGTCACCCGACGGCTCACTGCTCGGACGCGACGCGGGAGCCGAGGTCGTCGCCGGCCAGATCCACCTCCTCGAAGGCGCCTGCAGCGAGACCGGTCGTGACCCGTCCTCGATCGCCCGGCTCGTGCTCACCGGCCCCGAGCTCGACGCCGGCCTGCGCAGCCCCGCCGAGTTCGCCGAGACCAAGGCGGCCTACGCCGCGGTCGGCGTGACCGACCTCGTCGTGCACTGGCCGCGCCCGAGCGAGCCCTACG
>JBBRHS010000428.1:0-2731 GCA_038222385.1 Acidimicrobiia bacterium | reverse complement strand
CCGCGGCCCGGTGGAGACCTCGGATCGCGTCGAGATCATCGGGCGCGACGGGGTGCGCGGAACGGATCTCGACCATCTCGGAACGGTAGCGTCCACCGGGTGGATCACCTGCCCCCGCCGCCCTCGCCCCCGCCGAGTTCGGCGCGTTTCGGTCCTCTGAGGACCAGAACGCAACGAACCCACGCCGGGCGGAGGATGGACTGAGGTGGCGCTGCCGAAGGGTGCGAAGCAACGGGCGCCGATCGTGATGGAACGGCTCGCGGAGGCCTATCCCGACGCCGAGTGCGCGCTCGTCCACCGGAATCCCTTCGAGCTGCTCGTCGCCACCATCCTGTCGGCGCAATCGACCGACGTGATGGTGAACAAGGTCACGCCCGCGCTCTTCGAGCGGTACCCCGAGCCCGACGACCTCGCCGGTGCCGACGTCGACGAGCTCGAGACGCTCATCCACTCCACCGGGTTCTTCCACGCCAAGGCGAAGAGCCTCCTCGGGATGGCCGCCGCGCTCGAGGAGCGGTTCGACGGCGAGGTCCCGACCGCGTTGGAGGATCTCGTGACGCTGAAGGGCGTCGGCCGGAAGACGGGCAACGTGGTGCGTTCGGTGGCGTTCGACCTCCCCGGCCTCCCCGTCGACACCCACGTGGGGCGCCTCACCCGTCGGTTGCGCCTGACCCGCGAAGACGACGCAGTGAAGGTCGAGATGGACCTGAACCGTCTCGTGCCGCCGGAGGAGCGGGGCCGCTTCTCGCTCCGCCTCATCCAGCACGGTCGCCTCGTGTGTGTCGCCCGGAGCCCGCGCTGCGCGGAATGCACCATGGCCGACATCTGCCCGTCGGCCACGGTCGCGCCCGATACGACCACGCCTGCGTAGCCTGGCACCATGAGCGATTTCCAGGTCCGTGAGCTCGGTGCCGACGACGTCGAGGCGGCGTTGGTGCTGCGGGCGAACGCGTTCGCGAACCCGATCGACGACATCCAACGGCGCGTGATGGGCGAGCGCATCGGCCGCGGGGCGTCCTACGGCGTCGACGTCGACGGTCGCCTGGCCGGGATGGTCACGGTGCACGCGCTCGGGCAGTACTTCGGTGGCCGGTCGGTGCCGATGGGCGGGATCGCGAGTGTGGCGGTCTCGGTCGAGTTCCGCGGGCGGGGGATCGCGCCGGCACTGCTCGGCGACACCCTCGCGACGATGCGAGCGGCCGGTCAGGTGATCAGCACCCTGCACCCTGCGACCGCAGGATTTTACCGACGGCTCGGATGGGAGCTCGCCGGGACCTACTCCGAGTGCACCCTCCCGATCCACGCGCTCGGCTCGCTCCCACCCGGCGAACCCGAACGACTCCGAAGCGTCGGACCGTCGGAGCTCCCACTGCTGCGCGAAACCTACGCCCGTGCGGCGCCCGTCCACGACGGGTGGGTCGAGCGTCCCGAGTGGATCTGGGACCACGCCTACCGCACGGGTCGCGCCGGCTTCTCGATCCTCGCTTGCGACGCGGCCGACGGCGACGGCATCGACGGCTTCGCGTTGTACGAGCAGATCCACCGTCCTTCGATGGGCTACGACCTCGAGGTGCCCGAGCTCGTCGCGGCCGACGCGACCACGGCCGTCACCCTCTGGCGCGCCCTCGGTTCTTTCGGCGCGCAGTCGGAGAAGGTCACGACGGTGGGCGCCACGGGCGCGCTGCTCCCGTTCCTGCTGCCCGACCAGCATCTCCAACCGACGAGCCAGAACGACTGGATGACGCGGCTCGTCGACGCACCGGCCGCGATCACGGCCCGGGGCTACGACCCGACCGTCGCCACCTCGGTGCATCTCGACGTGCGCGACCCGCTCGCACCGTGGAACCACGGACCGTTCGTGCTCACCGTCGCCGACGGTGTCGGCATGCTCGAACCCGGTGGCACCGGCGAGGTGCAGCTCGGCGTGAACGCCCTCGCCGCGATCTACACCGGCTACGCGTCGGCCCTCGATCTCGCGTCGGTCGGCGTGGTCCATGGCCCCGTCGAGGCCTGCCGCGCCCTCGACGCGACCTTCGCCGGCCCCCGCCCCGCCATGCTCGACTACTTCTGACCCGACTACCGCCCACAGGCCCCCGCCCAACTGTCGTCGAGTTCGGCGCGTTCTGGTCCTCTGAGGACCGAAACGCGCCGAACTCAGCGGATCGGTGTGGGCGGACTCACTGTCAGGTGAGGGCGGCGGCGGCGCGGTCGATGCTGCGTTGGGCGTTGACGAGGAAGCGTTCGGCGCCGAACAGGTCGCTGGCGATGGCGGAGTCGGGGGTCTTCTCGTAGCTCTCGGCCACCTTCACCACCCGGTCCGTGAGCTCGGCGATCTGAGATCGCAGGGTCGAGAGCTCGGCCAGATCGGAGGGGTTCGCCATGCGCAGAGCCTGACCGGCGCCCGCCGGGTCCCGCAATGCGCGCCGGGAGAATCGGGCGCACCGGTACGATGACCTCGTGCTCCGGCGACTCGATGCCAGCGGCGCGCTCGCGGAGTCGCGGGGCGCCGCCGCAGAACCCGACGCCGCCGTCCGCGATGCCGTGCGCCGGATCATCGCCGCGGTGCGGGCCGACGGCGACGACGCGCTCCGCCGATACACCGAACGGTTCGACGGGTGCCCGGTCGACGAGCTGCTCGTGCCCCCCGACGCCGCGAAGGCCGCCCTCGACGCGATCGACCCCGAGTTGCGGGCCGCGCTCGAACTTGCCGCGGGTCGGATCCGCACCTATC
>JBBRHS010000427.1:0-2739 GCA_038222385.1 Acidimicrobiia bacterium | reverse complement strand
GCGGGCCGGCGGTTTCGGATCCGTCGACGACCTCCTCGCCGGCTACCGCGCCGGCGGCGGCGACCACGTCGATCTCGAAGCGCTCCACTACTGGGAGACGATGGGCACCCTGAAGTGGGGCGCGATCTGCGAGTTGCAGTGCTTCACCCACCTCAACGGCCTGGTCCGTTCCGTCGAGCTCGCCATCCTCGGCCGTCGCGTCTGCGAGACCGAATGGGACCTCCTCGACCTCCTCGCGCCGCCCGAATCCGCGAGGTCTGCACCGTCAGCCCCGGATTCCGACGCTCTCCGTGCAGACCTCGGCGACGCCGGGCAGATCGCGGAGACGCAGGACCGGCCGACGGCGGCGGAGCTGCTGGAAGCGGTGCGGGAGTTCCTGGAGCGCGACGTGATGCCGGCGGTGGAGGGGCGGGTGGCGTTCCACACCCGGGTGGCGATGAACGCGTTGGGGATGCTCGAGCGTGAGGCAAAGCTGGGTGGGGCACTCGACGACGCTGAGCGCGAACGCCTCGCCGGGCTACTCGGCCACGACGGGACGGTGACCGATCTCACCCGTGAGCTCGCGGCGTCGATCCGCTCGGGCGCGCTCGACGACCGACAGCGCGAGGTCGTCGCGATGCTCCGGGCTTCGGTTGCAGCCAAGCTCGCCGTCGCGAACCCCGGGTACGTTTGACCTCATGCGGATCGCGACCTGGAACGTCAACTCGTTGAAGGCCCGGCTCCCCCGGGTCGAGGAGTGGCTCGGCTACGCCGACACCGACGTGCTCTGCCTGCAGGAGACGAAGCTCGCCGACAAGAACTTCCCGACGATGGCGTTCTCTGCGCTCGGCTACGAGAGCGCACCGCACGGCCACAACCAGTGGAACGGCGTCGCGATCCTCTCCCGCGTCGGCATCGAGAACGTGACGACGGGCTTCGACGCGGAATCGGTCGACCCCTACGAGGGCGATGCCCGACTCGTCGCCGCGAACTGCGGCGGCGTCAACGTGATCAGCGTGTACGTGCCGAACGGCCGCGAGGTCGGCACCGAGTTCTACGAGCGCAAGCTGGCCTGGCTCGACGTGCTGCACGACTGGATCGCGGCGACCTACTCCCCCACCGATCCCGTGGTCGTGCTGGGCGACTTCAACGTGGCCCCCGACGACCGCGACGTCTGGTCGACGAAGGCGTTCGAAGGCGCGACCCACGTCACCGAACCCGAGCGGGAGAAGGTCCGCAAGCTCGAGGAGTGGGGATTCGTCGACACGTTCCGGGCGATGTATCCCGACGACAGGCTCTACAGCTACTGGGACTACCGCAGGGGAGACTTCCACCAGCACCGAGGCATGCGCATCGACCTCGTGCTCGCCACCCTGCCGGTCGCCGAGCGCGTGACGTGGGCGGTCGTCGATCGCAACGCCCGCAAGGGCAAGCAGCCGAGCGACCACACCCCCGTCATCATCGACATCGCGGGCTGAGCCGTCGGCCGGGTCCCCGACGAGCGCCCGCGCCGACCCGCCTGATGTGACGCCTGTCATGGTGACAAGTGGGTCTCGATACGTCAGGGTTAGCGACGTTCACCTAGCGCCGCTAACCTAACGGCCTCATCGCCCGGGAGTCCCGATGCTCAGTGCCCTCGCCCGATTCGTGGTCCGCCGCCGCAAGGCGGTGCTCGTCGCCACTCTGGTCTTCGTGGTCCTCGCCGGGGCGTTCGGGGGCACCGTCGCGGAATCGCTCACCTCGGGTGGGTTCGACGATCCGAACGCCGAGGCGACCCGGGCCACCGACCTGCTCGAGGAGGAGTTCGGGACCCGGGAGCCGCAGATCGTGTTGCTCGCGACGCTTCCTGCCGGCCAGACCGTGAACGACGAAGATGTCGCGGCTGCGGGTCGTGAGCTCACCGGCCGCCTCGGCGCCGAGCCCGGCGTCGTGCAGGCATCGTCGTACTGGACCCTCGACAACGCGCCGCCACTGCAGGGTGACGAGGGCCGCCAGGCCCTCGTGCTGGCAGTCATCGAAGGCGACGACGACGCCGTCGACGACACCGCGGCACGGCTGTCGGAGGAGTACACGAGGACCATCGGGCCGTTCGACGTGTCGGTCGGCGGTCGGGCCGAGGTGTTCCGCCAGGTCGGTGCGCAGATCCAGGAGGACCTGACCAAGGCCGAGATGATCGCGCTGCCGATCACGCTCATCCTGCTGATCCTCGTGTTCGGCAGTGTCGTCGCCGCCGGTCTGCCGCTCGGTGTCGGCGTGCTCGCGGTGCTCGGTACGTTCCTCGTGCTGCAGATCCTCGCGGGCCTCACCGACGTGTCGATTTTCGCCCTGAACCTCACGACCGCCATGGGGCTCGGCCTCGCCATCGACTACTCCCTCTTCATCGTCTCCCGGTACCGGGAGGAGATGGCTCACGGCCTCGCGCCGCACGACGCGGTGGTCCGGACGGTCGAGACCGCAGGCAAGACGGTCCTGTTCAGTGCGCTCACCGTGGCGGTGTCGCTCGCCGCGCTGCTCGTGTTCCCGATCGCGTTCCTCCGTTCGTTCGCCTACGCCGGCATCGCAGTGGCGCTCATCGCGGCCGCCGGTGCGCTCCTCACCCTCCCCGCGCTGCTCGCCGTCCTCGGCTACAACGTCGACCGGTGGGTCTTGTGGCACCGGGAGCCGAAGCCGGTCGGCGAGGGTGTGTGGCACCGCATCGCGACGTTCGTGATGCGGCGCCCGGTCCCGGTGGCGGTGATTTCGGTGGCGTTCCTGCTCGTG
>JBBRHS010000426.1:0-2744 GCA_038222385.1 Acidimicrobiia bacterium | reverse complement strand
GCGGCGCCACGAGTGGTTGCGCACACCGTCGAGCGTTTCGAGACACAGGTTCAGGGGCGCCAGCGTGACATCGGCGCCGTAGACGGCGTGGTCGTAGCCACCGTCGGGCAGGAACGGGCTGAAGGCCTCCTCGGAGGCATGACCCGCGGGACCGTGCCCGCAGTCGTGGGCGAGCGCGATCGCCTCGACGAGCGGGACGCACAGGTTGGCCGCCCGGGCGATGCCGGTGGCGACCTGCGCGACCTCGACCGCGTGGGTCAGGCGGGTGCGGAGGTGATCGTCTTCGGGGGCGACGAACACCTGGCACTTGCCGGCCAGGCGCCGCCACGGCCGGGAGTGCTTGACGCGGTCGAGGTCCCGCTCGAAGCACAACCGGTAGGGGTCGGGCTCCTCGGGTCGCGCCCGGCTCCCCGCGCCGACCGGCCGGGTCGCGCCGGGGGCGAGCCGGGCGTCGAGCTCGGCTTCCCGCTCCCCCCGTTCGAGCAGCGGCCCACCGACCCAGGCGTGTGCGCCGGGGTGCGCCAGGGCGATCTCACCCGTCGCGGGCTCGACGTCGAGCAGGTTCTCCATGCGGTCAGGGTACCGACCGGGTGGGACAGGATCCGCCGGCCGACCCGTTGGTCTGGACGCTCAGCCCCCAGAACCCGAAGCTGACGGTGCAGACCTCGTGGGGTCACGCAGGTTGGTGGCCGACGGGATGGCGTAGGTGACGCTGGCGTGGGCGACGGGGCGGGGATCGTGCTCCGAGCACATCGTGACCGTGCCGACCGCGAGCTTGCGGCCGACCTTGAGGAGGCGCACGTCGCCGATCACGTCGCCGGGATCGGCCTTGCGCAGGAAGTCGATGTCGAGATGCGACGTCACCGACAACGCGACCCGCCCGATCTGGGCGAGGAGCGCGACCCACACACCGGTGTCGGCGAGGGTCATGAGCGACGGGCCGGAGATCGTCCCGCCCGGGCGGAGGCGTTGTTCGCTGAAGCGCATCCGGACGCGGGCCGTCATGTCGCCGACGGCCTCGATCGTGAAGTGGTCCATCGCGCCGGGGAACACCTCGACGAGGAACGCCGAGATCTCGTCGGCGTCGAGGACCGGTGCACTCAAGCGGTGGAGCCCGGACCGTCGGCTTCGAGGGCCGCGTGCGCGGCGGCGAGGCGGGCGATCGGCACCCGGTACGGCGAGCACGACACGTAGTCGAGGCCGACCTCGTGGCAGAACCGCACCGACGCGGGGTCGCCGCCGTGCTCACCGCAGATGCCGAGCTTCACGTCGGGTCGCGTCGATCGACCCTTCTCGACCGCCCAGCGCACGAGCAGGCCGACACCCGTCTGGTCGAGGGTGTCGAACGGGTTCGCGGGGAGCAGCCCGAGCTCGAGGTACTGCGACATGAACCGACCCTCGACGTCGTCGCGGGAGAACCCGAACGCCATCTGGGTGAGGTCGTTGGTGCCGAACGAGAAGAACTCGGCCACCTCGGCGATCTCGTCGGCGGTGAGCGCGGCCCGGGGTGTCTCGATCATCGTGCCGACCAGGTACTCGACCCCTCCGATCTCGTTGGCCGACGTGGCCTCGGCAACCTCGCGGGTCCAGTCGACGAGGAGCGCGAGCTCGGCCTTGCTGACGACGAGCGGGATCATGATCTCGACCTTGGGATCACCACCCTGGAGCTTCCGCTCGATCGCAGCTTCGATGAGCGCGCGTACCTGCATGCGGTAGAGACCCGGCTTGAGGATCCCGAGCCGACAGCCACGCGTGCCGAGCATCGGGTTCACCTCGCGCCACGCCTCGGCCGCGGCGAGCAGCTGGCTCTCCTTGGCGTCGAGGCCGCTCTTGGCCTCCTTCACCAGCAGCTCCTCCACGTTCGGGAGGAACTCGTGCAGCGGCGGGTCGAGGAGGCGCACCGTGACGGGCAGTCCGTCCATCGCCTCGAGCAACTCGACGAAGTCCTGGCGCTGGAGCGCGTGCAGCTCCTCGAGCGCGGCGATCTCCTCGGCCTCGGTGTCGGCGAGGATCATCCGCTGCACCGTCGGCAGCCGGTCGCCGAGGAACATGTGCTCGGTCCGGCACAGGCCGATGCCCTCCGCGCCGAACTCGAGTGCCTTGAGGGCATCTTCGGGGAGGTCGGCGTTGGTGCGCACCTTGAGTCGGCGGAAGGTGTCGGCCCAGCCGAGCAGCGTGCCGAAGGCTCCCGTCGGCTCGGGAATGACCACCGCGACCTCGCCGACGACGATCTCCCCGGTGCTGCCGTTGATCGTGAGGACGTCGCCCTCGCGCACGGTCACGGTCTCGTGGCCCCCGCCGTCTTCCTCGGTGCGGGCGCGCTCGACGGTGAACAGCTTCTTCGCGACGTCGATCTTCACGGAGTCGGCGCCGCAGATCGCCGGCGTACCCATGCCGCGCGCGACCACGGCGGCGTGGCTCACGAGTCCGCCGCGCGACGTGAGGATGCCCTCGGCCGCGATCATGCCGTGCAGGTCGTCGGGGGACGTCTCGGGCCGGACGAGCAGGACCTTCTCCCCCGCCTCGTGGTGGGCCTGGGCGTCGTCGGCGGTGAAGTAGACGTTGCCGACCGCGGCGCCCGGCGACGCCTTGAGACCGGTGGCGAGCACGTCGTACTTCGCGGCGGGGTCGAAGTTCGGGTGCAGCAGCTGGTCGAGCTGGGCCGGCTGCACCCGCAGGACCGCTTCGCGCTCGTCGATGAGACCTTCGCCCGTCATCTCGACGGCCATCCGGATGGCGGCGGC
>JBBRHS010000425.1:0-2745 GCA_038222385.1 Acidimicrobiia bacterium | reverse complement strand
ACGGAGCACGCGATCGGTTGCCGCGGCGCCGCGGTCCACGAACTCCTTGATGCGCACGTCGAGTTCGTGGGCCCGACGCTCGGACGCGCGGGTGACGCGGCGTGACGTCTTGCTGAGCTGCAGGAGGAGTTCCTCCATCTTCTCCAGGTCGTCGACCTTCGATCGGGCCGATGCCCGGGCCTTGGGCTTGGCCTTCGCCTTCGCCCGGGACTTCGTGCTGCGCTTGACGGTCGTGGCGGTCGTGCTCATGGTTGGCTCCTCGCATCGGTGTTCGGTTGGGTGCCGCGGTCGGTCAGGTGCCGACCGGATCGGGCGTCGCGGCACTTCTGCGCCGTCGGGCCCCTGCGCCGAGCAGCAGGACCGGGACGGGGCTCGACGACGCGAGTTCACGGGCGGTGCTGCCGAAGAGGTGTCGGCCCGAGCCGCGCGTCCCGACGACCAGCACGTCGAACCCGCCGTCGACGGCGTGGGCACTGAGGACGTCGGCGGGATGGCCGCGGACGATCTCGGTTCCCGGGTGCAGGAGCCCGTAGCGCTCGGCCTCGGCGGCGATCGCCTCCGAGGCCTCGTGCTCGGCGCCGGCCACGCCGTCGAACGGAATGACCCGCACGAGCTCGACGCGACCCAGTCGGGTGCCGAAGAGGCCGACGGCCTCCTCGAGCGCCGCGCGTGCGTCCTCGGATCCGTCGGCGCCGACCAGCACGTCGATCCCTCCGTCGGGGACGATCCCCGCCACGGTCGAGGCGAGCGGCTCCGACGATTCGCCGTTCTGCACCGCGTCAAGGGCGAGCAGCAGCGCGAGCGGTCCGAGCAGGGTGCCGATCACGAGCCAGGTGAAGCCGTCGTGGCCTCGGCGGCCGAGGACGAGCGAGAGCACGAGACCGATCGTGAGCCACACGGCTGCCAGGACGACGATGAGGACAGGACCGGACATGTGACCACCTCCGACACCAGCGTCGCCTCTCGCACCGGTCGTCGACAGGGCCGAACGTCCTCAGGTGCCGGCGCCGCCCGCCGAACCGGTCCGGGGAATCAGGTCTCCGGTCCGGACGGCGTCGAGCGCGCGGTCGAGTGAGTGGCGGGCCGGGCCCGCGGTGTCGATCGGCGCGGCCGACGGCCAGGGCGCGAAGCGGGTGCGGAGCACGCGGGAGACCTCCGGTGAAGCATCCGAGACGTCGTCGCCGCGGTGCTGCCGATCCGCGATTCGGCGCGCGGCCGTCTCCGGGTCGACGACGCAGCGCAGCTCGACCAGGTCGGCTGCGGTCGCGTCGGCCAGTCGGCGCGCCGCGGACCGGAACTCAGCGTCGCCCCACGACGCGTCGAGGACCACGGATTCCCCGAGCTCCAGGAGCAGCTGCGCCCGGTGCAGCAACGCCTCGTACGTCGCGGTGGTCGCAGTCCCGCCGTAGAGGCCCGCGTCGAGCTCGGTGTGCGAGTGGTCGAGCCGTTCGACACCGGCGAGCTCCTTGCGGATCTCGTCGGATCGTAGGACCGTCCAGCCGAGCGCGTCGGCGACCCCGGCGGCGAGGGTCGACTTGCCGGTGCCGGGCTCACCGCCCACGAGGACGAGGGAGACCCGTGTCTGACGCAGGTGGTCGAGGGTGAGATCGAGGAGCCGGCGGGTGCGGTCGCTCGCATCGACGTCGCCGGGCGCGGCTCGCAGCGCCGCGACCTTGGCCCGGATGTGGGCCCGCATCGCGACGTAGTGGTGGAGGAGGGTCCGGGGATACGTGTCGTCGACGAGCTCTCGGTGGTGCTCCAGCAGCTGCCGGGCGAGGTCGTCGGCGCCGAGACGTTCCAAGTCCATGGCGAGGAACGCGACGTCGGCGAGCACGTCGCCGTGACGGAGCCCGTCGTCGAACTCGAGGCAGTCGAGCACGCGGGGTCCGTCGTCGATGAGGAAGACGTCGTCGGCGAGCAGGTCCCCATGTCCGTCGCGGATGCGGCCCTGCGCGATCCGGGCGTCGAAGATCGCGGCGCGCCCGTGGACGTACCGCTCGGCGCGGGCCTCGATCTCCGCCTCGACCGTGCGTTCCCGTTCCGACCGAAGGAGCGGCGCGATCTCCCGGAACCCGTCGCGCCACCGTCGCAGGACCGCGGTGTCGCGACCCGCGGCCGAGATGACGTCCGAGGTCTCGGCCCGACCGTGGAACGCAGCGATCACGTGGGCCAGGTCGCGCATGGCGCCGGCCGGCACCCGGGCCGTCTCGACCAGACGCGCGAGCCGGCGATCGTCGGGCATGCGGCGCATCACGACCAGGTGGTCGCGGGGCGTGCCGTCCGGGCCCATCACGTCGAAGACGCCCAGGTAGACGTCGGGCGCGATCCGCCGGTTCAGCTCCACCTCGCGGTGGCAGATGCGCTCCCGCGCCTCCCGGGTCGAGAGATCGACGAAGGGGAAGCGCACCGGCTTCTTGAGCTTCGCGGCGTGGTCCCCGACGAGGAACACGATCGAGATGTGCGTCTCCCGCACGGCGGGCGTTGTGTCCTGGGGCTCCGGCTCGGCACTCATCGCATCACTGCACCTTTCGGGTCACGACCGACCGGCATCATCCCGCGGTGCGCCCGAGCAGACGAGAGACCAAGGTCACGAACACGTGCCCGGGTCTCGTTCCCAAGCCTTTGGTCGATCGATCGCGCCCCGGTAGGGTGGACTCGCCGGCCGCATTCGCGTCGGTGCCGATGGGTTCCCTTTTGCCAGTCCGGAGCGCAGTTGGGCGACGATCCGACGTCCATCCCTCCCGA
>JBBRHS010000424.1:0-2795 GCA_038222385.1 Acidimicrobiia bacterium | reverse complement strand
TCGTCGGTGGTGACGACGTCGGCGAGCGCGAGCCGGATCGACGCGAGCTCGCGGGTGACGAACTCGGCGTCGGCCTGGGTGCGGAAGTTGACCTCCCGGTCGCGCTCGGTCTCGCCGCGGTCGCGGTCGGCCTGGCGGTTCTGCGCGAGGAGGATCAGCGGCGCGGCGTAGGCGGCCTGGAGCGACAGCGCCAGCGTGAGGAGGATGAACGGGTATGGGTCGAAGCGAAGTCCTGAGATCGCCACGTTCACCAGGATCCAGACGATCACGATGACCGTCTGGATCACGAGGAACCTTGCGGTCCCGATGGTGCGGGCGATCGTCTCGGAGAACTCGCCGAATGCGTCGGGGTCGTAGTGGATGCCGAGCGACAGCCGGGCTCGGCGCGGTGTGCTCAGGTCGTCGCCACTGCGGATCCGCCGGCGGGGGCTCACGTGTGCTCCTCGCGCCAGTTGTCGGGCAGCGCCCGGTCGAGCACGTCGTCGACCGTGACCGCGCCGAGCAGGCGACCGGCTTCGTCGCAGACCGGGAGCGCCATGAGGTTGTAAGCCGCAAGGCGTTCGGCGACCGACGTCTCGGGGAGGTCGGGAGCGATCGGCTTGGCCGCGTCGTCGTCGATGCAGTCGCGGAGGTCGGTGCCGGGCGGCACCCGCAAGAGCCGTTGGAAGCCGACGACCCCGAGGTACGGGCCGGTGGGGGTCGAGATGGGAGCTTCGGCCACGAACACCTGCGCGCCGAGGGCCGCAGGGACCGACGAGTCCCGGATACGGGCGAGCGCGACCGCAACGGTGGAGTCGGGCCGGAGCACCACCGGTTCCGGGTTCATGAGTCCACCGGCGGTGTTCTCGTCGTAGAGCAGCAACCTGCGGACCGGGGCGGCCTCCTCGGGTTCCATCTCACCGAGGAGCTTCACCCGCAGCGCCGCGTCCATCTCGCCGAGCAGGTCGGCGGCGTCGTCGGGCTGCATCTGCTCGAGCACGTCGGCCGCGCGTTCGTGGGTGAAGCTAGCGATGATCTCGACCTGCTCGTCTTCGTCCATCTCCTCGAGCACGTCGGCGAGCCACTCGTCGTCCATTGCCGAGGCGATGGCCTGGCGTTGCGCGAGGGGGAGGGCGCGGAGCCGGTCGGCGAGGTCGGACGGGTGGAGATCGCGCAGACCGGCCATCTCGCGGGCCATCGGTCCGGCGTCGAACAGCGTCACCGCCGACGACCACGGCACGGTGTGCGAACGACCACGCCGCCGGATCGGTCGGGGTGATCGAAGGGAGACGGTGGCGACCTCCCATCCGAACCCGCGGGATTCCGACTCGACGAGGCCGATGTCGTTCACGACCTCGTCGCCGATGCGCCGATTGAGCAGGTCTTCCTGAAGCAGGAGCTCGCCACCCCGACGCCGGAAGTGACGGAGGTCGATCGCCGCGGCCCGCAGGCGTGCACCACCGGTGTCGAGGCTCTCGATCTTCGCCGCGTTCACGAAGATCCGCCGGCGTTCGACCGCGGCGACGAACCCGATCACCCGGGGCGCGCCCAACAGGGTCGGGGGGAGGATCACGACGTCGGCGAGCCGGCCGACCGGCCCGCCCCCGATGTCGAGCAGCGGGAGCTTGGTCAGCCGGGAGACGTAGACGGGAACAGGCTGTGGGGCCTGCCGGGTGGGCGAGCGCGGCACCTGGTCACCCTAGCGATCCGGTCCCCGATCGCCGGGGACGTGGAGCCGCGGCTCGGGCGCCGGCCGGGTGGCCGCTCAGGTGGCGAGCGATGGTTCGAACGTCGGGATCGGCCCGTATCCGAAGACCTGCGCCACGAGCTGTCGTGCCGTGCTCTCGCGGGTGCGCTGGTACTTGCGGACCGCCTCGTTGTACGCCGCGACGAGCTCGGTCGGCGCCGCGGTCTGGTCGAAGGCGGTCCTCGCTTCGGCCACCGCGGGCGTCTGGCTGAGTCGCACCGACGCGTTGAGCACCGCCCGGAGCTGGCCGACCCGTGCCTCCAGTTCGTTTGCCGCCGCCGCCATCCTTTTCGCGTCGCCGGTGTCGGTCGCCTCGGTCCAACGTTGCCGCGCGACCTTCATCCCCTCCGAGTCGACGGTGTCCTGCTCGGTGGCCTGGAGCGCGTCGGTGGTCTGGTCGGCGAGTACGGCGAGCGCGGCGTAGCGCGCATCCAGCGGGGCGATGAGGGGGCTCCACGCGGTCTCGGTCGCGTCGCGGGTCTCGTTCAGCTCGGGGCGGCTCGTGACGACGAGGACGAGCGCCAGCCCGACGATCACGAGGAGCACGAGCACCGCCAGGCCTTTGCGCATCCGGGCCACGGTAGTGAAGGACCACTCCGTCGCCGGGGCATCCCACCTGTGGTCGGTGTCCCGGCCCGGAGCTACGGTTGGGCCATGGTCCGCTCCCGGGCCGTGATCGTGGCGTTCGTCGTCACCGTCCTGGCCGGGAGTTCGGCCGCGGGATGGTGGCTCGGACGGTCGGCTCACGGCGCCACCACCGCAACGGTCGTCCGCACCCTCGACGGCGACACGATCGAGGTCCGCTTCGCGTCGGGCGCGACCGACACGATTCGCGTGCTCGGCGTCGACACACCGGAAACGCACCATCCGACCAAGCCCGTCGAGTGCTTCGGACCGGAGGCGGCGGCCTACACGCACGACCACCTGCTCGGCCGGACGGTGCAGCTCGAGGACGACGTCGAGACCCACGACATCTACGGCCGCCGCCTCGCCTACGTGATCGTCGACGGCGCCCGCTTCGACGACGAGCTCCTGCGCCTCGGCTACGCGCGCCTTCTCGTGATCCCAC
>JBBRHS010000423.1:0-2806 GCA_038222385.1 Acidimicrobiia bacterium | reverse complement strand
GGGATGGGCCTCGCCACCGTGCGGACGAACCCCGACGTCCCGAAGCACGAGGGGATCACCACGATGGTGATCGACATGCACGCCGACGGAGTCGAGGTGCGACCACTCAAGATGACCATCGGAACGTCGGAGTTCAACGAGGTGTTCTTCAACGACGTGTTCGTGCCCGACGACGACGTCGTCGGTCCGGTCGACGGTGGCTGGACGGTTGCCCGCGCCACGCTGGGCAACGAGAGCGTGAGCATCGGCGGAGGCGATGGCGGCATGTCGATGCCGGGATCGATGCTCATCGCACCGTTCGACGAGCACCCCGACCGTCTCGCCGGTGGCGCCGGTCGCGTCGGCCGCTACATCGCCGAGCACCAGGCGATGGGCCTGCTCAACCTCCGGAGCGCGAACCGGGCCGTGGCGGGAGGTGCTCCAGGACCCGAGGGTGCGATGACGAAGCTCGTGCTGTCGGAGATCGGCCACGAAGCCGCTGCGATCCTCACCGAGCTCAACGGTCCCGACGCCGCGTTCATGGACGGCGCCGCGGGGATGAGCAACATGCTCGTGCTCATGCACCGCGGCCTGTCGATCGCGGGTGGCACGTCCGAGATCAAGCGCAACCAGATCGGCGAGCGCATCCTGGGCCTCCCGCGCGACCCGCTGATCAAATAGGAACGGGGCCGAGCAGTGACGTCTCTCAGGGCAGGCGGCTGCGGTTGAACTCGAACTCTTCGTCGGCGCGGTGCTGGCTCGGCCCTTCGGCCCAGCCGGCGATCTTGCCGCCGATCAACGGGACCTTCACGTCGACCGTGCCGTCGACGGTGTGTCGGCATCCACCGTCGACCGTCGGCTCCAGCCGCATCGTGCCACCGACCTTCACCGGCGCGCCCTTCACCTCGATCGCGAAGTCGCCGTCGCGCGCGCCGTCGTCTCCCGGTGGTCCCCACCGGTCGACCTGGACCATGGAGTTGGTCGGCTTCAGGACGCGCTTGGCAAAGCCGGGGAGATCGACGTCGACGGTGCGCGTCGTGCGGATCACGAAGCTGTCGCCGTCGGGTCCGCACTCCACGACATCGATGTCGCGGTCACCCGCGGCCTCGTAACGGGCGCGGACGGTGTCGGGGTCCACGAACATCGCGAGCACGGTGTCGACCGAAGCGTCGTAGATCTCGTCGCCGGAGAAGCCCACCCCTGCACGCTATCCCGGGGGGCCCCGCTGATCACGGGATCCGTCGTCAGGCGCCGTGGCCGTGGGCCTGGTCGCAGAGCTTGGTCTCGCCCGCTCGGATCTGACCCCCGCCGATGCCTTCGAGCGCGGCGAACGGTCCGCAGGGATGGGGCTGGATCCACACGTGGATCATGGGCGCCTGGGTGCCAGGGTTGAGACCCGGGCTGCACTTGCCCGGTTCGGTGCTGATGCCGGCGACCCGACCCGACGATGTGAAGCAGAGGTTGTTGTGGATGTGCCATTGGGTGAGTTTGCCGCCGACGTCGGGAACGTCTTCGAGTGTCTTGTCGGGTTCGAGCATGAACATCGCGGCCGCCAACTTCTTCGTGCCGTCGGGCTGCGGCTGGTACACGAGTGATTCGGGGTAGTCGGGGTCGAGGATGCGACCGTCGTCGAAATAGGCCACGTTGATGTAGTGCTCCTCGCCGGTCGCGCCGTCGCCGATGGATTGGAAACCCTCCGCCTCGGCCACGGCGGGATCGGCGAACCGGGGGAGCCGCAGGAGCGTCACCGCGATGAGGTTCTCGGCGCGGGCCTGCTGCTCGAGGCTCACCCCTTCGACGCCGCCGAGGTCGAGCGGCTTCGTCGGGTCGTACGGCACCGGCGGGACGCTGGAGCTCTGCCCGTGGTCGCCTCCGCTCTCTCCGCCTGTGGTTCCGTGACCCGCGGCCCCGCCGCCGTGGCCACCGGCGTGCGCGTGGCTCCCGGCCGACACCATGCCCGGAACTGCGAGGAGCGCGGTCACCAGCGCGATCGCCCCGAGGGTGGTGTGGCCGATCGGACTCGGTCGGAGGTGGGTGGCCAGCGCCGCGAGCGCGCCCACGACCGCGGCGGTCGCGAGACCCACTGCGAGGGTGTCGGCCAACTGCGCGCCCTCCGAGGCTTCCATGCCGTCGATGAAGGAGATGCCACTCGTCTTGGCGAGGACCCAGCCGCCGACGATCGCGGCGTTGACGAGGGCGCCGAGCAGGACGAACCAGCGGCTCCGGAAGACGAGGGCGAGCACGCCCCACCCGATCTGTGCGGTGGCGACGAGCGAGAAGGTGATCACCGCCTGGCGGTGCTCGCTGTGGACGCCGATCGCGGCGGCGTGGATGGCTCCCGCGCCGATCGAGGCGAACGCCGCGACGACGAGCGCCGGTGCGATCGCCAGGACGCGCTGCGGGCTCGGAGTGAGTGATCCGACGGGCGCGCCCGGCGCCCCGGCCGTGATGCTGGTCATCGGTTCCCCCTGGACGAACGACTTGTTGCATCATACCTGCAAGGACTTTTCGTGTCAGGCACCGGTCGCGGCGCCTCGGGCCGACTGGTCCGTCGACCTCGTGCCGTTCAGACGTAGTCGTTCCGGCGGAGCCACGCGAGCGAGAACCAGCCCCAGCTCGGCGGGAGGTAGGCGGTGAAGAGCCGGTAGACGAAGGTCGCCGCGACGGCTTCGGCATCGGGGATCCCGGCCGCGGTGAGGCCCGCGATCAGCCCGGCCTCGACCACGCCCATCCCGCCGGGGACGGGCGCGGCGCCACCCAGGAACGAGGCGAACGAGTTGATCACGACGATCTGGAGCAGCGGGAGCGAGTAGCCGAAGGCGTGCAG
>JBBRHS010000422.1:0-2811 GCA_038222385.1 Acidimicrobiia bacterium | reverse complement strand
CGCCCGATCGCCGCGGGCGTGATCTCGGTCACGACCGGCAAGATCTCCGCAGGCGTCCTGATCGCGGCCGGCATCGGGCTCGGGTTCGCAACGGGGTCGTGGCAGCTCCCCGCCGTCACCGCGATCTACGTCCTGTTCACGACGAGCTACTCGATCTGGTTCAAGCACGTCGCCGTGATCGACATCACTCTCCTCGCGTCGGGCTTCGTGCTCCGCGCGATCGCAGGTGCGGTCGCCACCGACGTGCCCATCTCCGACTGGTTCTTCATCGTCACCGCTTTCGGGTCGCTCTTCATGGTCACCGGCAAGCGCTACGCCGAGTTCCAGGAGATGGGCGAGGAGCGCACCGGGTTCCGGGCCACGCTCGGCGAGTACTCGGTCGCGTACCTCAACTACGTGTTGGCCGTCGCGTCGGGTGTGACGATGGTGGCGTACTGCCTCTGGGCGTTCGAGAAGACCGCCCGCGAGGGTGGCATCCCCTGGTACGAGCTGTCGATCGTGCCGTTCGTGCTCGCGGTGCTCCGCTACGCGCTCGTGGTCGAGCAGGGCGGTGGCGGCGCGCCCGAAGAGGTGGTGCTCCGCGACCGTATGATCCAGGGCATGGTCCTCGCGTGGGTGATCGTGTTCGGGATCGCGATCTACCGTGGGTGAGCCAGCGGAGCCGGCGGACATCGCTCGCGGGACCGGAACCGGTGGGCGGTCGAGCCGGCGCCGCGGCGCGAACCATCACGTCGACGCCTCCCCGGAGGTGCTCACGGGCTGGTGCCGCACCGCACCGAGTCGCGCCGACGTCTACCGCCCCACCGAGCCCCGCGAAGTGAAAGCGATCCTCGACGCCGCGCCGGAACGTGGAGCCATCGCGCGCGGACTCGGTCGCAGCTACGGCGATCCGGCCCAGAACGCGGGCGGCGCGGTCGTCGACCTCACCCGCATGTCGGGACTGCACAGCATCGATCTCGAGCGCGGCATCGTCACCGCCGCCGCGGGAACCAGCATCGACGACCTCCTCCGCTGGCTCGTGCCACTGGGGTGGTTCGTGCCGGTCACCCCGGGGACGCGCTTCGTCACCGTCGGCGGCGCGATCGCTTCCGACATCCACGGCAAGGGCCACCACACCGACGGCACCTGGGGCGCACACGTCCACGCCATGACCGTCCAACTACCCGGCGGGCAGATCCGCACCCTCACCCCCGATGAGACCCCCGAGGAGTTCTGGGCGACGATCGGAGGGCTCGGGCTCACCGGAATCGTGCTCGACGCGACGTTCGACCTCGTCCCGATCGAGACGTCGCTCATGGCGGTCGACACCGAACGGGCGCGCGATCTCGACGAGCTGATGGCGAAGATGAGCGCCGGCGACGACGCGTACCGCTACTCGGTCGCGTGGATCGACTGCCTCTCGACCGGCGCGTCGATGGGGCGCGGCGTGCTGACGCGCGGCGATCACGCGCGGCTCGACGAGTTGCCGGCGAAGAAGCGCAAGAAGGGCCCGCTCCACTACCGGGGCGAGATCCTGGCGAGCGCGCCGCCGTGGGTGCCGAACGGCCTCGCGAACCCGCTCAGCATCCGAGCGTTCAACGAGGTGTGGTTCCGCAAGGCCCCGAAGCACCATCACGGCCTCGAGACCATCCCCTACTTCTGGCACCCGCTCGACGGCATCGCGAACTAGAACCGCATGTACGGCTCCCGCGGGTTCCTGCAGTACCAGTTCGTGGTCCCGTTCGAAGCGGGCGAGACGGTACGGCTCGCGGTGGAGCGCCTCAGCGCCGCCGGGACCGCGTCCTTCCTCGCCGTCCTCAAGACCTTCGGCCCCGCCAACCCGGCGCCGCTCTCGTTCCCGTCGAAAGGCTGGACCCTCGCGCTCGACATCCCCGTCGGCGACGACGCGCTCCCCGCCCTGCTCGACGGACTCGACGACCTCGTGCTCGAAGCGGCTGGCTCCATCTACCTCGCCAAGGACTCCCGGCTCCGACCCGAGCTGGTCCCCGCGTTCTACCCCCGGCTCGACGAGTGGCGGAACGTGCGCGAGCGCATGGATCCCGATCATGTCCTGCAGTCCGATCTCGCCCGCCGGCTCGGTCTCTGAGCCCGACCCCCTGAGGACTCGATGAACGACGCGTTCGGCTCACCGCAATCGGTGCTCGTGCTCGGCGGCACGTCCGACATCGCGCTCGCGACGGTAAGGCGTCTCACGGCCGACCGGTGTCGTACCGTCGTGCTCGCCGGCCGCGACCTCGCCGCGCTCGAAGGCGCCGCGAAGGAGTTCGTCGACGACGGAGTCGCGGTCGAGGTGGTCGCCTTCGACGCCGAAGACACCGCCTCGCACGAAGGGTTCGTCGTCGACGTATTCGCCCGCCACCCCGACATCGACGCCGTCCTGCTGGCGTTCGGGGTGCTCGGCGACCAGGAGCTCGCCGAGCACGACGCACACGAAGCGGTCCGGATCGGGATCATCAACTACATCGGCGCGATGTCGGTCGGTGTCCCTGTCGCGCGAGCACTGCAGGAACAGGACCACGGCACGCTCGTCGTGCTCTCGTCGGTCGCGGGGGAACGGGCCCGCCGCTCGAACTTCGTCTACGGGTCGTCGAAAGCGGGTCTCGATGCGTTCGCCCAAGGCCTCGCCGACAGCCTCGTCGGCACCGGGGCCCGGGTGCTCGTCGTCCGGCCGGGTTTCGTCACGACCAAGATGACCACCGGAATGGATCCCGCTCCGCTCTCCACGACGCCGGAAGCGGTCGCCGACGCGATCGTGCACGGCCTCGGCACGAACGCGACCACCATCTGGGTTCCCGGTACGCTCCGCTACGT
>JBBRHS010000421.1:0-2833 GCA_038222385.1 Acidimicrobiia bacterium | reverse complement strand
GGTCGAACGGATCAAGCGCTTCGTCGTACTCGGCAACGAGTGGATGCCGGACTCCGAGGAGCTCACCCCCACGATGAAGCTCAAGCGCCGCGGCGTCCACGCCAAGTACGCCACCGAGATCGCCAGCTTGTACGACTGACTTCCGTCCGCGCATGAAGCCGAAGTGAGCCGCCCGACGAGACGTGCTGCCGCGCGAACCTCCACGAGCGGCGTCCGAGCGGCCTGGCCCGAAGGGCCGAGAGCGGACTAGTCGGCTTGGGCGATCTCGACGTGGTCGTGGCCGCGGCGGCGGGCCGACTCGAGCGCCCGTGACGCCATGTCCATGAGCTCACCGCCACTGAGGGCGTGCGACGGGTAGCAGGCGATGCCGGCCGAGATGGTGAGCGAGTCGCCGACCGGGCTGCCGTGGAGCGCGCCGCGGACGCGTTCGGCGGCCCAGGCCGCGCCCGACTCCGCGGTGTCTTCGAGGACGGTGGCGGCGCGGGTGTCGGAGATGCGGCACGCGGTGTCGCACTCGCGCAGGGTACGGCGGACGACGTCGCCGAGCACGCCGAGCGCCTGGCCGCGCACCGCGGGTTCCGCGGCGTCGAGACCGTCGAGCTCGAAGATGACGACCGACACCGGCTGGAGCTGACGACGGGCCGCGGCGACGCGCTGCTGCACGATCACGGGGAAGAACTGTTCGTCGAGCAGACCCGAGACGTTGTCGAACACCGGCTCGCGCAACGGCCGCACCGGACCGCCTCCCGCGCCGGCACCGACCGTTTGGGCGACGGGGTCGGGGAGGTCGGAAGAGCGGCGACGGGCGGTCTCCTCGGCGAACACGGCGGCGAGGGCGTCGAGCTCGCGGCGGAGCTGACGGCGGTCGTCGCGTGCCCGTTCGAGCTCGTCGCCCGCGGTGCGGGTCTGCGCTGCGAGCGCGGCGGCCGCGACGGCGGCGATCACGCCGGCGAGGCCGGCGACCACCCCGAGCACCGCCTGGCCGAGCACGACGCCGAGGACCCCGCAGACGAGCGCGGCGAAGCCCGCGGCGAGAGAGAGCGCGAGCCTCCGGTCGATCATGGCTTCTCCATCGGCTCACTCGCGCCCCGACGTGAGCCGTTTCGTGCGGGATCCTGTCGTTGGGAGCGGCGGTGGGCGATCCCGACGTCGGCGACGTCGGACATGATCGCCGACAAGCGAAAGTCTTTCGGCGTGTAGATCCGGGCGACCCCCGCGGCCAACAGCCCCGGCTGGTCGACGTCGGGGATGATCCCGCCGACGATCACGGGCGTGTCGAGGCCTGCCTCGCGGAGGAGTCGGATCGTCTCGGGTACCAGCGCGACGTGCGAGCCCGAGAGGATCGAGAGGCCGACCACGTCCACGTCTTCGTCGCGCGCCGCGGCCGCGATCTGTTCCGGGGTCAGCCGGATGCCCTGGTACACGACCTCCATCCCGGCGTCGCGCGCCGCGACCGCGATCTGCTCGGCACCGTTGGAGTGGCCGTCGAGTCCCGGCTTGCCGACCAGGAGTCGCACCGGTCCACCGAGCTCGGCCGCCGCGGCCTGCACCCGCTCGCGCACCTCGAGCATCTCGGGGCCGGGTGCGGTGCCGACCGCGCCGACACCGGTCGGGGCGCGGTACTCGCCGAACACGTCGCGCAGGGTCGCGGCCCACTCGCCGACCGTTCCACCCGCGCGCGCGAGGTCGATGGTGGCCGGCATCAGGTTCTCGTCGGTGATCGCGATCTCACGCAGGCGTTGCAACGCGCGCTCGACCATGGCCCCATCGCGGTCGGCCCGCCACTTCCCGAGCGCGTCGATCTGTTCCTGCTCCGCGGCCGGGTCGAGCACAAGGATGCTCGCCTCGCCGTCGAGTGACGCGGTGAGCGGCGACGGCTCCGTCTCGGTGAAGCAGTTCACCCCGACCACCGAGATGTCGCCCGACTCGATCCGGCGCACCCGTACCGCGTGGCTCTGCACGAGCCGACCTTTGATCCCGTCGATCATCGCGACCGCGCCACCACCGTCGAGTACCCATTGCAGTTCGGCTTCCGCGGCTGCGACGAGCTCCTGGGTCTTGTTCTCGATGACCGTGGAGCCCGCGAAGATGTCGCCGTACTCGAGCAGGTCGGTCTCGAACGCGAGCACCTGCTGCATGCGCAACGACCATTGCTGGTCCCACGGGCGTGGGAGACCGAGCGCCTCGTTCCAACACGGCAGTTGGATCGCGCGGGCCCGGGAGTCGCGCGCGAGCGTGACGCCGAGCATCTCGAGCACGATCCGCTGCACGTTGTTCTCGGGTTGGGCCTCGGTGAGCCCGAGAGAGTTCACCTGCACGCCGTAGCGGAAGCGCCGCAGCTTCTCGTCGGTCACGCCGTAGCGCTCGAGGCAGATCCGGTCCCACAACTCGGTGAAGGCGCGCATCTTGCACACCTCTTCGACGAAGCGGATGCCCACGTCGATGAAGAACGAGATCCGGCCCACGATCTCCGGGAACTCCTCGGCCGACACCTGACCGGAGTCGCGCACGGCATCGAGCACGCCGACCGCGGTCGCGAGCCCGTACGCGAGTTCCTGTACGGGAGTCGCGCCGGCCTCCTGGAGGTGGTACGGACACACATTGATCGGGTTCCAGCGCGGCATGTTGGCGACGGAGTGGGTGATCACGTCGACGGTGAGCCGCCGCGACGCTTCGGGGCCGAAGATGTAGGTCCCGCGGGAGAGATACTCCTTCACGATGTCGTTCTGGATCGTGCCCGCGAGCTGATCGCCCGACACCCCGCGTTCGTCGGCCATCGCGATGTACATCGCGAGGAGCCACATCGCGGTCGCGTTGATCGTCATCGACGTGT
>JBBRHS010000420.1:0-2833 GCA_038222385.1 Acidimicrobiia bacterium | reverse complement strand
GGGTGCGAATCCAGGTGAGCGCCACGGGGCCTCCGGCCGATCAGACGTGCGATTGACGGCTGTACGCTCGTGCGCACGTTCACAAGCGTCCCCGGGTCGGTGTTCCCGCACCTCGGGGCGGCGGCCAGGATAGAACCGGTTTCCCCCTGGGCACAAGGGGTGTGGCCAGCACTTCGCGCCCGCTGCGGTCGCGTGCCTACGATCCGCCGATCCGACCACCGGAGGTGTTCGTGCTCGTCCTGGCTCATCGGGGTGCCCGCAGGGTGGCACCGGAGAACACCGTCGAGGCGTTTCTGGCCGCCCGGGACCACGGTGCCGACGGTGTCGAGCTCGATGTCCACCGCACCGCCGACGACGGCCTCGTGGTGCACCACGACGCCGACGCGCCGGGGCTCGGCGTGCTCGCGGAGCACGCCCTCGCCGAGGTGCGAGCCGCGTTCCCCTCGCTCCCGCTGCTCGGTGAGGTGCTCGACGCGTGCGCCGGGTTGCTGGTGAACGTGGAGATCAAGAACTCCCCGGGCGACGCCGACCACGATCCGAGCTGTCGGGCGTCGGATCTCGTCGTCGAGCTGCTCGGTCGACGGGGCGGAGCCGACGAGGTGATCGTCTCGTCGTTCGACCTCGCCACGATCGACCGGGTGCGCGACCTCGACCCCGGTCTGCGCACCGGATTCCTCAGCTTCGGTCTCGATCCGTTCGACGTGCTCGAGCTCGCCCGGAGCAGGGGGCACTCGGCGATCCATCCCGACACATGGACACTCGGCGCGGTCGCGGCCGAGGTGGTGGCTCGGGCGAGAGGGTTCGGGATCGACGTGAACACCTGGACGGTGAACGATCCGGAGGTGATGCGTCAGTGCGCCGCCGCGGGGATCGGCGCGCTCATCACCGACGTGCCCGACGAAGCGCTCAGGGCGTTGGGTCGTGCACCGGGACCACCAGCGTGATCGCGTCGGGCCGGTAGCCGACCTCGAGTCGTTCGCTCACGCCGAGGTACTCGCCATCGGCCTGGAAAGGGAACGGACCGATTCCCGAGATCACGAGCGAGTCGAGGTTCTCGCGATGGACGGTCGACGGGTTGCGGCGGAGCATCCGCCCCGACCCGAGCGCGGATCCGATGAGCGCGAGGAACGTCGGTGCGTGGCGGGTCCGGAACACGGTGAGTCCGAGTGCGGTGTCGAGGCCGGATTCAGGGGAGATCTGGATGCGTCGCGACCCGAAGTAGGTGTAGGGGGTGGTCTTCGAGACCACCGCGAAGATCCCGCCCTCGATCGGCTCCTCACCCGGGACCTCCACCACGAAGCGGGCCGAACCGTGGTCGTACTCGCGGAGCCAGGTGGCGATGGCGGCGGTGGCGAAGAGTGGGTGGCCGACGTACCGCTTGAGCTTGTGGCGGCGCTCGACCCGCTCCACGACCGCCGCGTCGAACCCGATCCCGAGGTGGAAGAGGAAGTGACGGTCGTTGACCACACCGAGTCCGATGCGACGGGTGGACTGCGCGTTCAGTGACTCGAGCAGCTGCGCGGTGGCGTCGACCGCGTCCCGGGCGACGCCGATCGACCGCGCGTACACGTTCGTCGAACCACCCGGCAGGGGAGCCAACGCGGTTTTCGTGCCGACGAGTCCGTTGGCGGCCTCGTTCAGAGTGCCGTCGCCGGCGAGGACGACGACCACGTCGACCCCGTTGGCGGCCGCGTCGGCCGCGAGCTTCGCGGCGTGGCCCCGGTCCGACGTCTCGACGATCTCGGCTTCGTGGTCGGCCCGGAGCGCGGTCTCGATGACGGCGCGCTTCTGACGGGTGACCGACGAGGCGATCGCGTTGACGATCAGGAGGACGCGCATCGCCCCGAGGGTACCGTCCACCGGTGACCAGCATGGGCTCGTCGAGCATGGATTCGCTCGTCGCCGAGATCGCGGATTGCCGGGCGTGCCCGCGCCTCGTGGCGTGGCGCGAAGAGGTCGCGCGGGAGAAGCGGGCCTCGTACCGCGACGACGAGTACTGGGGGCGACCCGTCCCCGGATTCGGTGATCCCGGGGCCCGGTTGCTCGTCGCGGGCTTGGCGCCTGCAGCTCACGGCGCGAACCGCACCGGCCGGATGTTCACCGGCGATCGTTCCGGCGACTGGCTGTTCCGCGCGCTGCACCGGGCCGGATTCGCGAACCAGCCGACGTCGACCTCGCGCGCCGACGGCCTCCGGTTGTCGGGCGCGTGGATCACCGCGGCGGTCAGGTGTGCACCGCCGGCGAACAAGCCGACCACCGAAGAACGCGATCGGTGTCGGCCCTACCTCGAGCGCGAGCTCGAACTCCTGGCCGACGTGCGGGTGATCGTCGCCCTCGGGGCGTTCGGCTACGTTGCCGTGTGGCGCGTGCTCGGCGGGTCGGGCGTCGCGCTCCCGGTCCCTCGCCCGAAGTTCTCCCACGGCCTCGAGGTGGTGACGCCGCGCGCCGCCGTGCTCGGCTCGTTCCACCCGAGCCAGCAGAACACCTTCACCGGCAAGCTCACCGAACCCATGCTCGACGCCGTCTTCACCCGCGCCCGCCATCTGATCGACGCCGTTCCCCCGCCGGAGCCCCCGACCATCGGTTGAGTTCGTCGCGTTCTGGCACTCATAGGACCAGAACGCGCCGAACTCAGCGGGGCCGGCGGGGTCGCGGCGGGGTCGGCGGGGTCGGGTGGGTCGGGGTCGGGTCGGGGTCGGGGTCGGGTCGGGGTCAGAGGAGGGCGAGGAGCTCGCCGAGGCCGTAGACGACGGCGATGGAGCCGAGGACGGTCGCGATGGCGAGGCGGAAGCTCCGTTCGGAGGCCCGGATCGCGAGGTGGGCGCCGATGCGG
>JBBRHS010000419.1:0-2850 GCA_038222385.1 Acidimicrobiia bacterium | reverse complement strand
AATCACGAACTCGATGGTCGGGGGTGCGGGTGACGACGACCTTCAGCGCGCCGGTGTCGGCGGCGCGAGCGAACGAGGGCGCGCATCGTCGACGCGCTCGGAGCGGAGTCGTCGGTCATCGCGTGTTCGTCGTGGTCGACCGGAGCGCATCGATGCGCGACCGGTACTCGGACTCGTCGATGTCGCCCGCAGCGAAGCGTTCCGCGAGCAGCTCCTCGGCCGACTTCGGCGGGGCGTCGAGTGGATTGCGAGAGGACCGTCCGAACGAGGTGGCGATCAGCCACACGATCATGCCCCAGAACGCGACCATCCCGATCGTCATCGCCACCCACCCCCACCAAGACCATCCGTCGTACCAACCGTGCATGACCGACCTCCTCGTGGCTCATCGTCGAGCGCGTCTCGATCCACTTGCCCTCACATCAGGGCACGACCCGGCCACGCCGACATCCGCGCCTACCTCGGATCCGGGGTGCGGCAGAATGCGGGCGCCGGTTGCGGCAGTCCACGGAGGCGGGATCCCCGCCCGGCTGTCGGTGCTGCGAACCGGCGCCGCCGCGACCGTTCGCGAACCCCAGCCGGCGACCCAATCGGTTCTCGCAACGCCGGTCATGCCCACTCGCGGCTGACTCCGGGAACTCAACCGTCGTCGCTCGGGTGATCAATGGCGAAGCTCGCCGACGAACTGACCCGGGATCCATCCGCGAACCTGCCCCAGACCCAGTTCGCGCGCACGTCTATTCGCGTTCGGCGCGTCACCAACCTGGCGGCGGCCCTCGCGGTCGGGGTGGCGCGTTCGCCATGCTCGTCGCGGGTGTCGGGCACCAAACGGCGATGCCGACGGCGCGGACCCCGGCCCGAAGGTGCAGCCGCCGGTCGCCCTGTGAGCAGATCTCCGCACCCCAGATCCGGTGTGTGCACGGATGGCCGGTACGCTCCCGACTACTACGTGATGTAGTGACACGCTACTCTTGTGCGGTGGCCGCGCCGGTCGAGCGACCTCTCCCGACAACCCCGACTCCGGAGCCTTCCCCCGAGGCTCCGGAACGGGTGCCGCCGGTTGCAATGCCGCAGCCCGCTGCGGTCGGCTTCCGGCGCGGCTACTTCTGTGTGTCGAGAACCGCGGTAGCACGACCCTTCACGAGGGGCAGTAGCCGAACACCGCCACGAGATGGTGGGACGCCTGGAGCCACGAGAGCAACAGCGCGACCCCGACGAGGCCCATCGCGGCGGCCGGCACGTACGCCACGGGGGTTCGTGTGGAAGAAACCGAACGACTTTCGTTTCGTTCGAGCCGGCGCGTCCGCCGGGTGGCCTCCGCCTCGAGGTGGTGGTCAGGCAACCCCGCGGCTGCGACCGTGCGAAGGGCCACGCAGAGGTCTTCGCGCCGGTGCGCAGGGCCGGCTGCGGCGACCTCGTCGGCCCAATCCTCGACCGCCACTCGGAGCACCCGGGCGCTCTCCCGTGCAAAGGGAAACCACACGAACATGCGTTCAGTGACCGTGGCAATCAAGAGGAAACGCCGGTGCCGGTGCCGGAGGTGTGCGACCTCGTGCGCGATCAAGGCCTCCAACGGGCGCTCCTCGAGTCGCGTCGCGATCCCGTCCGACACGACGACCTGCGGGACGCGACCCGGCACGCAGACTGCAACCAGCTGGGGGGTCGGGACGATCACGAGCTCGTAGGCGCCTCGCCGTTGGTGAGCTCCGACCCAAGGCGCGATACGAGCGCGCGAAGCGTTCCGGCGTGAACGGCTCAGGGTGACGATGGCGAGCCGCAACAGGATCCCGCCGAGCACCAGGCTCGACCAGCCGATGATCGGACCACCCCCCGCCAGGCGCGCGGCGATGTGGTGGCAGACCGCGGCGAGCCCTTCGAGCCGCAGCCAGTCGAGCAGCGTCGGGAGCGCGGCGAGTACGAGCGCCAGCTCGATCGCGAGCGAGCCGCCGATCAGCGCAGCCGCGGTCACACGGGCCCATTCCGCGGGCGGCCGCGTCGTGACCTTTCGATCGGCGAACGCCGGGAAGGCGAGCAGTCCGACGCCGACGAGGACGAGCACGAGCAGGGTGACCGTCATCGACCGGATCTCCGTTGCAGCAGGTTTCGGAGCCGGGTCTTGTCGCTCGCGTTCAAACCTCCGAGGAAATGCGTGAGCGCGGCGGTGTGATCGCCCGACGTGTCGAGGAGATCGCGCATCTGCTGCGCCGCGGTTTCCTCTCTCGTCAGGAGCGGACGGTACGCGAAGGCCCGTCCGTCGGCTCGCCGATCGAGCAGCTCCTTGTTCCAGAGACGTACGAGAATCGTCAAGACGGACGTGTAGGCCAGCGGGTGTCGTGGCCGAAGCTGCTCGCCCACCTCACGTGGCGTGAGCCACTCCCCGGAGTCCCAGAGCACGTCGAGGACCAGCGCTTCGAGCTCTCCGCCGGCGAGCCGCTGCGAACGCTTCGGTGACATGGACCGAGCCTCCCACACCCGATCGGCTCAGCCGGGGCGAACAGCTCCGTCCGGGGTGCTGTAGAAGGGGGCTTCCTTGACGAAGGAGCCAGTCTGAGGTGCGTAGACCATCCGACCCCCGCCGACGTAGAGACCGATGTGATCCCGTCCTCCCGGACCCCAGAACACGAGATCGCCCGGTTGCATGGCATCGAGCGGCACGCGTGGGAACATCGCCGCCTGCGCCCCCGAGTAGTGGGGCATCGATACACCGCCTGCTTCCCACGCGCGCATCGTGAGGCCGGAGCAATCGAACGAATCCGGACCCGCGGCGGCATACACGTAGGGCTTGCCGATCTGCGCCCGGGCAAAGGCAATCGCGGCCGAAGCGCCGCTCGACGCTCCTGGTACCGGACC
>JBBRHS010000418.1:0-2863 GCA_038222385.1 Acidimicrobiia bacterium | reverse complement strand
TCGAGCCGTACGTGTCGACCGACCCGCAGCGACTCGCGTTCGTGGTGTTTCGCAACAACGGTGACTTCGCGGCGGGTCCGCCGATGCAGGTCGCGCTCAAGGGGCCCGGCGACTCCGCGTTCGGTGCCGCCGTCACCGCCGACCTCCACACCGAGGGTCTGCCGAACAAGCGCGGGGTCTACGTGGTCGACACCCCGCTCCCCGGCTCCGGCATCTGGGAGTCGAAGCTCACGATCGCAGGCACCGAGCTCACGGTGCCGTTCGAGGTCACGGCGACGCCGCTCGTCGTCACCCCCGGAGGGGCCGCGCCCCGGGCCGCCTCTCCCACCACGGTCGACCCACTCGGCACGAACCCACTCTGTACCCAGGATCCGCCGTGCCCGCTGCACACCGTGTCGCTCGACCGGGTGCTCGGCTCGGGAAAGCCGGTCGCGGTGATGTTCGCGACGCCGGCCCGCTGCCAGACGCAGTACTGCGGACCGGTGCTCGAAGAGCTCCTCGGCGTGATGGCGCCGTACCAGAGCGACGTCGAGATCGTGCACGTGGAGATCTACCGCGACCAGACCAGCGACGCGCTCGTCCCCACGGTCGACGCGTGGGCGCTGCCCGGCGAACCGTGGCTCTTCGGGATCGACGGCACCGGCGCGGTGGTCGGACGGCTCGACGGCGCGTTCGGCACCGACGAGGTCACCGGCCTGCTCGACCGGCTCACGGCCTGATCCCGCGCACGACCTGGACGCGCGGGACCGCCGCAGGAGGCGGCCCGACCCCCCCGAGCAGGGCTGCCTCCCGCGGCGGACAGGTCCGGACGTCCGTCGGGCCGGAGTCCGGACCCGTACCGCGCGGGCTCATCCATGAAAGGGCAATGAAGCTCTTCCGTGAGCCACTGAGAGCGTATGGGTCGCGCGCTCCGTGGTCCCTGGGCCGTTCGGCCCATTCGGGCCGGACCGGCGAGCGAGCGACGGGACCGGCGGCGACAACCTACGGTGGCGCCATGGAAACCGGTGACGTGGTCGAGGACTTCGAACTGCCCGACGAGACGGGCACGCCGAGGAAGCTGAGCGAGTTCCTGGCCAAGGGTCCGGTGGTGATGTTCTTCTATCCCGCGGCGATGACCAAGGGCTGCACCGCGGAGAGCTGCCACTTCCGTGATCTCGGCGCCGAGTTCGCCGCGGTCAACGCCCAACGCATCGGGATCAGTGCCGACACGGTCGACAAGCAACGCCAGTTCTCGGAGAAGTACGAGTTCGACTACCCGTTGCTCTCCGATCCCGACGGCGTGGTGGCCACCCAGTTCGGAGTGCGGCGCAAGTTCGGGCCGCTGCACACCAAGCGGACGACGTTCGTGATCGGCACCGACAGCCGGGTGCGCGACGTCATCAAGAGCGAGATCCGCATGAGCGTCCACGCCGACAAGGCCCTCGAGACGCTGCGATCGGGAAGCTGAGCGAGATGCCTTCCACGATCGTCGTGTGCGTCGACGGATCCGACCTCTCGCTCGCCGCGGCGGCCGCCGGCATCGAGCTCGTGCGCCCCGTCGACGTCGTCACGCTCGTGACGGTGGTCGACGCGGTCGACCTGTCGCTCGCCGACGACGCATCGGGCCTCGCCGGCCCCACTGCGACGATCCCCGAACTCGAGGCGATCCGTTCCTCCGCCCGTGCCTCGGGTCGGCAGATCCTCGACGAGGCGGCGGACGCGCTCGCCTGCGACAACCTCGAGACCCGCATCCTCGAGGGCCGGCCGGCCGACGAGCTGTGCACGCTGGCGCAGGAACTGGGAGCCCGGGCGATCGTCATGGGCTCACGCGGTCGTGGCGGGATGCGCCGCGCCCTGCTCGGCTCGGTCTCCGACCACGTGGTCCGCAACGCACCGTGTCCGGTCGTAGTCGTCGGCGACTTCGCCTGATGGTCGAATCCGCTGCGCCGGCTCGATCGCTCACCGGTCTGACCTCCGCGGGCAGTGTCCGCCGGCTCCGCTTCTTCTCCTAGATCAGGAGAAGCTGGAGCCGCAGCCGCAGGTGCGCTGCGCGTTCGGGTTGCTGATCGCGAACCCGGACTCGTTGAGGCCGTCCTTGTAGTCGAGCTGGGCGCCGCCGAGGTGCTGGCCGCTGGCCTGGTCGATCACGACCGTGACGCCGGCGTACTCGGTGCGCTGGTCGTCGTCGGCGATGTCGGCGTCGAAGAACATCTCGTAGCTCAGGCCCGAGCAACCACCGGGCCGCACGGCCACCCGCAGCGCCAGTTCCGGGTTGCCTTCGGCCTCGATGAGCTCCTTCACCTTGGCCGCGGCCTTGTCGGTGACGAGGAACGTCGTCTTGGCATCGGTGACGCTGAACATGCTCACGAAACCCTCCGAGATGGTGTCAGACCTGATCAGGATACCCGACCGAAACCGAGACATGACACGGCTCCGGGTCGTACAACGTCGCGAACGCCTCGATGTTCCCGCCACCGACCTGGTCGACCACGCCCTCGCACAGACCGCGGTGCAGGTTGCAGACCAGTTCCGGATAGGCCTCGGCCAGGTCCCGGAAGGGGCAGTGGAGAAAATCGATGCGGACAGGGCCCGATTCGGCAGATCCCCCCGGAGCTGTGCCGTCGGCGACCGGCTCGAACCCCAGGCGCCCCAGCTCGCCCACCAGCGCCTTCAGGCAACTCCCGGATCGGGTCCGGCGTCCCGCCTCGGTGCCCCAGACGTAGCCGGTGTCGGTCGCGTCGTCGGGGTTGGCGCCCAGGCGTTCCGCCATCGCGGCGAGGAGACCGGCCAGCAGCACGTGGGCGGGCGGATCGAATCCGAGCCCGGGGGCGCCGGGAGCGAGGAAGTAGTGATGCTGGGGTCGGCCGACGGTGCCCCGGTGGAT
>JBBRHS010000417.1:0-2889 GCA_038222385.1 Acidimicrobiia bacterium | reverse complement strand
ACCTGGCCGGAGCCGCCTTCCTCTTGCGACGTGCCCACGACGGTGGGGTCGACGCACGTCAACTCGTTGGACGGCGGGGGCGGCACACCGGTCGTGCTGCTCCACCCGCTCGCGGTGTCATCGGCATCGTGGTACGCGAACGCCGGAGCCTTCGCGGCCGCCGGTCATCCGGTGCACGCGGTCGACACGATCACCGACGCGGGTCGGAGTACCCAGACGGCTCGCCTGCGTGGGGACGTGGCCATTGCCGGTTGGCTCGACGAGGTGCTCGATGGTCTCGGGCTCCGGCGGGCGCATCTCGTCGGCGTTTCCTACGGCGGCTGGCTCGCGATGAACCAGGCCCGGCACGCGCGGGCACGCCTGCTGAGCGTGACCGCCATCGACCCACCTGCGGCGGTCGGGCGCCCGCCACTCGGGCTCGTCGCCGCTATGGCGCGGGGAGCGATCGCGGGCCGGATCGGTCGGTCCGACGACGCGCTGTACCCGCTGCTGCGCCTGCTGCACAACGGCGCGCTCCCGGAAGAGCCCCTGCTCGAGCTGAGCGTCGCCAGCATCCGGGGATTCGTCGTCCCGATTGCGCTGCCCCGGCGCTTCTCCGACTCCGAGCTCGCCGCGTTCACGACGCCGATGCTCTACCTCGTCGGCGGCAATACCCCAGTCGTGAACGCGCGCCGGGCCGACGAACGGGTGCAGCGCCTTGTGCCGAGCATCTACACCGCGGTCGTCGCCGGCGCGGGCCATGCCCTTCCTCTCGAACGACCGGTCGAGGTGAACGAACGCATTCTGCGGTTCCTCGACAAGGTCGACGTAGGCACCGACTGATACACGGTGCCGGGGCCCCACGGGAACGCCGAAACCGCGACCGACCCTTCCCTGGCGAGAGGTCTCGCTCTGACTCGCTACCGTTGCTCCGATGAGTGGTCAGCGAGTGCCCGGCGGGGTGGTGCACGAGCTTCCAGGAGACCTCCGCAAGGCGCTGATCTCCAACCCGACTGCATTCGATGCCTGGAAGGACATCACGCCCCTGGCCCGCAACGAGTTCATCTGCTGGGTCGAGGATGCCAAGCAGGAGATCACGAGAGAGCGCCGCATCCGTCGGACCCAGGAGGAGCTGGAGGAAGGCCAGCGTCGGCCCTGTTGCTGGCCGGGGTGCAAGCACCGCGAGCGCACCGGCAACTAGCGCCGGTCCGGAATCGACGCCGATCCGAGGGCACGGGGATGCTGCACCGCTGGCGGATCGAACCCAGGGAGTACGCCCGACACGAGGCGCGCCGTGGTCGACGTCACGCGTACGTGACGCTCGACCCGGCACGGACTGCGCTCATCTGGTCGACATGGTGGCCTTCTTCCTCGATGAGAACGCGCACGCGCGTGCTTCCCGGGCGGTGCGACCTCCCGGCGTTGCTGGAGCAGCGGCGGGTCGGTCTTGATCACGGGCACGGTGGCCAACGTGTGCTGCGAGGCGACCGCACGCGCCGCGAGCGCTCTGGGGTATCGCGTGATCATGGTGGCCGACGCCAATGCGGCGATGCGCGACGAAGACCTGAACGCCACGCTCCATACGATCTACCGGAGCTTCGGCGACGTCCGCCCGACTTCGGAGTTGCTCGAACTGATCGGATGACGGGCCTGGTGGTGTCGGAGCCTCAGGGCGTGATCACGAGTGGTGCGCGTCTCGTCGGTAGGGTTCGCACCTGATGCTCGTACCGGAACTGGATGTCACCGCGCTCGCTGCCTCGTTGCGCTTCTACGCCGAGGTACTCGGGTTCCGAACCCTGTTCGAGCGGTCTGCGGAGCGCTTCGCGTATCTCGAGCGCGACGGCGTCGAGCTGATGATCCAGGAAGCTGCCGGACCGGGGCGCCGGTTCCGCACCGCTCCGCTCGAGCTCCCGTGTGGTCGAGGCGTCAACTTCCAGCTCCGTGTCGACGACGTCGATGCGGTGCACGCCAGAGCCGTTGCGGCAGGCGCGGAGATCGTGGTGCCGATCGAGGAGCGCTGGTACCGGTTCGACGTCGCCGAGACCGGCGGCCGCTGGCATCTGACGGGACCCACCGAGGCAGGCAACCGCCAGTTCGTGCTCGCAGATCCCGATGGCTACCTGTGGCGTCCGTTCCGCGACCTCGGCACGAGACCAGCCGCGCAGTGAGCGGCCCTGCTCCTGCTCCTCCGCGGCTGCCTGCGTCGCTGCGGTCGTCACCCCGCGTGGACCTCGCGTCCGCCGACGAGTGGGACGGGGAAGCGGTGGTCGGCGTCGATCTCACCGGGTGCGTGGCCGATCACGTCGAGATCGCCGCGTGTGAGCTCAGGGGCGTGCAGCTCACCGGAGCCGAGCTGGAGCACTTGCGCATCGTCGACGTCGTCGCTCGCGACTGCGAGCTGTCGGGAACGATCGCGCACGGGTGTTCGATCGTACGGGTCGAGTTCCACAACTGCCGGATGACCGGGCTCGTGCTGTCGGAAGCGAAGCTCTCGAACGTGCGGTTCGTCGACTGCAAACTCGACGATGCGAACCTCCGCTTCCTCGTCGGCGATCAGGTCGTGTTCGACCGCTGCTCGTTGATCGACGCCGAGTTCTACGGCGCCACCCTCGAGTCGACGGACTTCGACTCGTGTGATCTCACGAGGGCCCAGTTCTCGAAGGCGACCGTCGAAGGCGTCCGGCTGACCGGTTCGACGGTCGACGGCCTGCGCGGCGCAAGCGGGTTGTCGGGGGTCGTGATCGGGAGCGAGCAGGTCCTCCCGCTTGCGTTGAGTGTGTTCACCGATCTCGGCATCGTGATCGAGCATGGGGATCGAGGTGGAGATGGAGATGGAGATGGTGACGACGTCGCCGTCAGGGGGGAGGAGCAGCAGCCGTAGGTTCGGCGCCGTGGCCGGCGATTCGCGCG
>JBBRHS010000416.1:0-2897 GCA_038222385.1 Acidimicrobiia bacterium | reverse complement strand
CGACCCCGAGCACCACCATGCGCTCGGCCCGTTCCATGAGCCCGCCCCGGGCGTCGTAGCCCAGCGCCTCGGCCCGGGCCCGTTCGTAGGAGATGAGCATCGCGAGCGCCGCCGCCGCGAACGCGAGCACCGGGAGGTGGGCCCCCTCGGCCGCGAGGTACCAGGCGCACCCGCCGAAGACGACGGCGTCGGAGACGCGGTCGGTGACGGAGTCGAAGAACGCGCCGCGCGGGCCGGCCTCGCCGCTCGTGCGGGCGACGCTTCCGTCGAGCAGGTCGACGAAGCCGCTCGCGACGAGCCCGAGCACCGCCCACCGGAGCTCGCCGATCGCGATGAGCCACGCGGTCAGGCCCGAGCACGCGAGCCCGACGACGGTGAGGATGTTCGCGGTGATGCCGACGCGTCGCAGCCCCTTGCCCAGGGGCGCGAGCGCCTTGCCGACACCGGTGCGCAGCCGCGCGTCAAGCATCGGTGCTGCCCGGGGTGCGCCGCTCGTCGGCGGGAGCCGGAGCGGAGCGGGAGGCGGGGCCGGAGACGCAGCCCGTCACGGAGTGTGGTCCCTTCATGGCGTTGCGCAAACGGTAGCACGGGACCTCGCGTCCAAGACGCGTGCTCGACAGGGTGCCTACACTCGCCTGGAGACCCGGTGGCGCTCGTCCGAGCGCCGGAACGGGTGGAGGGGGTTGGGTGTGCGGACCTTCCCGACGGCCGGCTTCCCGACGGCCGGCTTCCCGACGGCCAGGATCCGAAACGTCGCCCTCGTCGGGCACGGCGGATCCGGGAAGACCACCCTCGCCGAGGCGCTCCTGTTCCATGCCGGGGCGATCACGCGGCCCGGCCGGGTCGAAGACGGCACCACCGTCTGCGACTTCGACCCCGAGGCCGCGCGCCGACACATCTCCGTCTCGCTGGCCGTCGCGCCGTTCGAACACGACGGCCACAAGGTCAACCTGTTCGACACCCCCGGGTCTGCCGATTTCGTCGGCGACGTCGCCGCGGCCCTCCGCGTCGCCGACCTCGTCGTGTTCGTGGTCTCGGCGGTCGAGGGCGTCGAGGTGCAGACCGAGTTCGCGTGGCGCCTCGCGGCCGAGCGTGGGATCCCCCGCGCCATCTTCGTGAACAAGCTCGATCGCGAGCGCGCCTCGTTCGACCGGACCCTCGACCAGTTGCAGGACCGCTTCGGCGCCGGCGTCGCACCGCTCGAACTGCCGATCGGCGCCGAGGCGGAGTTCCGGGGGGTCATCGACCTCCTCGACGACACGGCCGTCACCTACGCGTCGGGCTCCACCACCGGGTCCGAGGGACCGATCCCCGACGACCTCGTCGACGCCGAGCACGCGGTCCACGACGCCATCGTCGAGGGCATCGTCGTCGCCGACGACGAGCTGATGGAGCGCTACCTCGCCGACGAGACCATCGAGGTGAGGGAGTTGGCCCACGCCCTCGCGGGCGGGATCGCCGACGCGAGCGTCTTCCCGGTGCTCTGCGGCAGCGCCACGAAACAGATCGGCATCGACCGGCTCGCGCGCTTCATCGTCGACGAGGGACCGGCACCCACGATCGGCGACGCCGACGCGCCCGCGGCGCTCTTCGTGTTCAAGACGCTCGTCGACCCCTACGTCGGCCGCATCAACGTGTTCAAGGTCCTGCAGGGAACCCTCGACCACGACGCCGTGCTGGTAAACGGACGTACCGTCACCGACGAACGGCTGCACCAGCTCGTGACGCTCCGGGGCAAGGAACAGGAACCGACCGACCGGGTCGTCGCGGGTGACCTCGCGGCGGTCGCGAAGTTGGGTGGTACCACCACCGGCGACGTGCTCGCCGTCCGCGGGGCCGACATCCGGGTGGAGCCGTTCGTGAACCCCGAGCCGGTGCTCGTGGTGGCGATCCGTCCGAAATCGAAGTCCGATGACGACAAGCTGGCCACCGCGCTGCACCGCCTGCTCGACGAGGATCCGAGCCTGCGCCTCGAGCGCAACCCGGAGACGCACCAGACGCTCCTCTGGGGCATGGGTGAGACGCACCTCGGGATCGCCCGCGAACGGCTGGCCCGCAAGCTCGGTGTCGAGATCGAGACGGAACCGGTGAAGGTCGCGTACCGCGAGACGATCACCGCGACCGCCGAAGCGGAGGGGAAGTACAAGAAGCAGACGGGCGGTCACGGTCAGTTCGGCATCGCGAGCATCCGAGTCGAACCACTCGAGCGCGGCGGCGGCTTCGAGTGGAACGACGCCATCGTCGGTGGCGCCATCCCGAGGAACCTCATCCCCGCAGTCGAGAAGGGAGTTCGCGAGACCATGGTGCACGGCGGGGTCCTCGGCTTCCCGGTCGTCGACGTGCGCGTCACGTGCTTCGACGGCAAGTTCCACAGCGTCGACTCGTCGGAGATGAGCTTCAAGATGGCCGGGTCGATCGGGTTCAAGGAGGCAATGGCGAAGGCCGGGCCGATCCTGCTCGAACCGGTGAGCGAGCTCGTCGTGATCGCTCCGGAGGCGAGTCAGGGCGACATCCTCGGTGACCTCAACGCGAAGCGGGGACGGATCCAGGCCGCCAGTGCCGCAGGCAACGGCGAGGTGGAGATCGTCGCGTCGGTCCCGACGTCGGAGGTCCTCCGCTACGCGATCGAGTTGCGTTCGATGACGCACGGTCGCGGTCGCTTCGAGACGACCCACTCCCACTACGACCCCGTTCCTCCGCCCCACACCGCCGCGATCACCGGCTCCGCTGGCGGACCGGCCGTCGCAGGCGCCCTCCTGCGGGCTTTGCGGGGACCGTGGGGACCCAAGGCGGCCAGGAAGACGACGCGCGTCGGGATCTGCGCGCTGGTGCTCGGAGCGCTGATCGTGACCGGGTGCACGACGGTCACCTTTCCGACCCCCGGCCGGGCGGTCACG
>JBBRHS010000415.1:0-2915 GCA_038222385.1 Acidimicrobiia bacterium | reverse complement strand
GGCCCGAGCACGACACCGCAGGGGTGCTCACCGAGCTGACTGCCCTCGTCTGGGCGGCGGTCGGCCGGATGATGGGGACGATGGTGAAGGGCACCCCCGACATCGACGCCGGGTCGCTCGACTGGAACGCGCGGGTCGTCGTCGTCTGGAAGGACCTCGCACTCGCGGTGGTCGCGGCCGAGGCGCGGTCAGCCGAGACCTGATGTCCGATGCGGGGCCCCGGTTCTTCTTCGCCCACGTCCAGAAGGCGGCCGGGACGAGTCTCTTCGCCCAACTCCGACGCCACTTCGACCGGGAGCAGATCTACCCCGACCCGTCCGACGAGGTCCCGGGACCGGCGCCGATCCTGTTCGTGAGCCACCTCCGTGAGCGCTACCAGGTCCGTCGCGACGAGATCCGCGTCGTCACCGGGCACTTCCCGGTCCGGGCGAGCGAGCTGCTCGACGACGACTTCGTCACGCTGACCGTCGTCCGTGAACCCGTCGCCCGCACCCTGTCGTTCCTCCGCCACCACCGCCGCAAGACCCCGGCCGATGCCGACCGCCCCCTCGAGGAGATCTACGACGACCCCATCCGCTTCCACGGGATGATCGAGAACAACATGGTGAAGATGTTCTCCCTGACCCCCGACGAGATGCAGGCGGGCGACGGTCTCATGACCCACGTCCGCGACTTCGGCCCCGACCGGGTGGCCGCGGCCAAGGCGGGGCTCGCCGGGATCGACGTGCTCGGCCTCGACACCGAGTTCCCCTCGTTCGTCGACGAGCTGAGCACCCGCTTCGGTTGGGCCCTCGGCGAGCCCATGCACGCGAACCGGACCGAGCCCGACGACGTCGGCGAGTCGTTCCGGCGCCGGATCGCCGCCGACAACGCCGCCGACGTCGAACTGTTCGCCTACGCGCTCGAGCTGCACGCCGAGCGCCGGCGGGGCGCGACCGTCGAAGGGTGAACCGCCGGCGAGGCCGGCCCGCACGGAGCGGCTGCTGATCCGGCCGGCGGGTCTTCGTTACGATGCCACTCTCCGCGGCACCCGCAGCACCCGCGGTCGAAAGGACAATGAGGTCATGTTTCCGTTCTGGGACACCGTCGTCGCACCGATGATCGCCGCCGCGGGGGCCAAGCGGATCATCGAGATCGGCGCGCTGCGGGGCGAGACGACGGTACTGATGCTCGACACGCTGGGTCCCCACGCCGAGCTGCACGTGGTCGATCCCGTCCCCGACTTCGATCCCGGAGAGCATGAGCGCACGTTTCCCGGCCGCTACATCTTCCACCGGGACCTGAGCCTCAACGTGCTCCCCGATGCCGCGGCCTTCGACGTGGCGCTCGTCGACGGCGACCACAACTGGTACACGGTCTACAACGAGCTCCGGTTGTTGCGGGAGGCCTCCCGGCGGGAGTCGCGGCCGCTCCCGCTCATGATCCTCCACGACGTCGGCTGGCCTTACGGCCGGCGTGACCTCTACTACAGCCCCGACCAGATTCCCGAGGACTTCCGCCAGCCGTACGCGCGGCGCGGGATGCGGCCGGGTCGCAAGGACCTCCTCCCCCGAGGCGGTATGAACATCACCCTCGACAACGCGCTGGTCGAGGGCGGGCCCCGCAACGGCGTGATGACCGGCCTCGACGACTTCGTCGCGGAGCACGACCTTCCGCTGCGGGTGATCGTCCTCCCGATCTACTTCGGTCTCGCGATCGTGGCGGAGGAACGCCTCCTCGACGACCGCCCTGCGCTGCGCGCGTTCCTCGACGATCTCGAGAGCGAGCAGGGCAAGGAAGCGCTCCTCGAGCTCTCCGAGAAGATCCGGATCGATGCCACCGTGTTCGAGCACAACATCATGCGCGTCCGCGACGAGCAGCTCACCCGCGCCCGCGACGCCTACCTCACGCTGCTGCGCAGCACGCTCCTCGACCAGCCGTACCTCGAGAACGAGGTGCGGATCGAGTACCTCCTCACCCGGGCCCTCGAGAAGGGTCCGGTCGCCGCCGATCTCCTCCGCTCACCCGACTCGCATCTCCGAAAGGAGCTGCGCCGCCTCCAGCAGGCGCGGGAAGTGGGGCGCTCGGCGAGTGACGACGGCGTGAGCGCGTACTTCGCCTACACCGCGATGGGAGCGGTCAAGCTGGACCACCTCCACGACGCGCTCACCGCGATCCGCGACGATGCAGTCGCCGGTGACCTGGTCGAGTGCGAGCCCGGCCGCGGCGGTGGTGGTGTGTATCTCCGAGGGTTCCTCGAGGCGAACGACCTCCCGGACCGACGCGTGTGGGTCGCAGGAACCTTCCGGTCCGCGCCCGAGGGCCGACCCGCCCGTTCGCTCGCCGAGGGCGGCGTCGACGACCTCCTGCCCGACCTGAACACCGTGCGCGACGCCTTCGACCGCTTCGGACTCCTCGACGACAGGGTGCGGTTCCTCCAGGGTGCCTTCGAAGCGTCGTTGCACGACGCACCGATCGAGACCGTGGCCCTCCTCCGGCTCGGCGCAGGCATCGGCGCCGAGGCCTCGACGGTGCTCGAACGGCTGTACGACCGATTGTCCGACGGTGGATTCGTGATCGTCGAGGACTCGTCGGAACCCGGCTGCGCCGACGCCGTCGAGGCGTTCCGGGCCCGCCGGGGCGTCACCGCTCCCCTCGAGCGCGTCGGGACCTCGGCGCTGACCTGGCGCAAGGCCGGCCCGTCGCGCTCCGATGCCGTGGCCGAGGCAGTGTCGGGCGAAGCGCTCCGCCGCACGCCACTGGCGCCGCCGGCACCCGTCGACATGATCGACCTCTCGGTGATCGTCGTCTTCTACAACATGCGGCGTGAGGCCGCCCGCACGCTTCGTTCCCTGTCGCGCTCGTACCAGCAGGGTGCCGACGGGATCGACTACGAGGTGATCGTCGTCGAGAACGGCTCCGCCGACGGACAACGT
>JBBRHS010000414.1:0-2931 GCA_038222385.1 Acidimicrobiia bacterium | reverse complement strand
ATTCGCACGTTGGAACACCACGCGTGCGACCCTTGGTGTGTAACCCTGATCAGGTCCCGCGGGTCACAGACCCGAACCCATGTCGCCCCGTTGTCGGAGTCAGTTTCCCGTGCCCGTCGCAGTCGTCTTCCCCGGACAAGGCACCCAGACCCCCGGACTCGGCGCGCCTTGGCGCGACCACGAGGCGTGGCACGTCGTCATCGAAGCGGAGGCCGCGACCGGCGAACCGCTGGCCGAGCTGCTGCTCGACGCCCCAGCCGAGACGCTCGCCCGAACCCGGGAGGCCCAGCTCGCGGTGCTGACGACCTCGCTCGTCGCGTGGGAGGCCGTGCGCGACCGCGTCCGGCATCCGGTCGCGTTCGCGGGCCACTCCCTCGGCCAGGTCACGGCGCTGGTCGCTGCGGGTGCACTGTCGCTCGCCGACGGCGTGCGTTTCGCCGCCCGTCGGGCCGAGCTCACCCAGGCCGCCGCCGATGCGCACCCGGGGCGCATGGCCGCGCTGCTCGGCGCGACCCCCGAACAGGCAGCCGACGCGTGCACCGCGGCACCCGAGGCGTGCTGGGTCGCCAACGACAACGCGCCGGGCCAGGTCGTGATCGCCGGGACGTCCGACGGCGTCGACGCGGGATCCACGCGCGCCAAGGAGCTCGGCGTACGCCGCGCGACACCACTGAACGTCGGCGGGGCGTTCCACACTCCGCTCATGCACGACGCCGCGGTCGGCCTCGCCGCGCTCCTCCCCGACGTCACGTTCACCGCGACCGACCGGCCGGTCGTGTCGAACGAGGACGCACAGCCCTACACCGACGCCGAGGGTTGGATCACCCGCCTCGCCCGCCACGTCGAGGTTCCGGTGCGCTGGCGCGACGTCCAGCTCACGCTCGCCGGGCTGGGGGCGACCACGTTCCTCGAGGTCGGCAACGGCTCGATGCTCGCCGCGCTCGCGAAGCGCACGGTGCCCGACGTCACGGTCGTCGGCATCGCGGCACCGGCCGACGTGCTCGACCTCTCCGATCCGGGCGATCAACACGCGTCGGATTCCCACTCGATCCCGAACGACCAGGAGGTGCTCCCCGCATGACCACGCTGCTGCCCGACGGAGAGATCCTCGACGTCCCCGAACGCGTCATCGTCGCGCCGACCTCCGGGATCTTCGAGCCCGCGGAGCCGGGGCCCCGCACCGACGACGGCGAACCCGTCGCCGCGGGCCAGACGATCGGTGTGCTGCACGGCCCGAACTCGGCCACGCCCGTCACGAGCCCCTTCGCGGGGTTCCTCATCGCGATGATGGCCACCTCGGGTGAGCGCCTCCGCGTCGGCGAACCCATCGCCTGGCTCCGCGCCACCTGACCGGTGCGGGCCTTCGTCGCGGGTTGGGGTACGGCGCTGCCCGAGCGGGTGCTGACCAATCACGAGCTCGGGCAACTCGTCGACACCGACGACACCTGGATCGTGGAACGGACCGGCATCCACGAGCGTCGCATCGCCACCGGCGACGAGACCACCGCGTCGCTCGGCGCCGCGGCCGGTGCTGAAGCGATCAAGCGGGCCGGCCTCACGCCCGAGGCGATCGACGTGCTCGTGGTCGCGACCACGACCCCCGAGCAGACGATGCCCCACACCGGCGCGTTCGTCGCCGATGGTCTCGGCCTCCGTTGCGGATCCTTCGACCTGGGCGCCAGTTGCTCCGGCTTCACCTACGCCCTGGTCACCGCGGCCGCGCTGCTCACCAGTGGACACCTCCGGACCGCGCTGGTGATCGGCTCCGACACGCTGACCCAGTTCGTGGACCCGACCGACCGCGGCACCTGCATTCTCTTCGGCGACGGCGCGGCGGCAACCGTGCTCGGCACCACCGATGCGACCGGCGCCGAGACACCGGGTCTCCTCGCGTGGGACTTCGGCTGCGACGGCAGCGCGACCGGTGTGCTCGGCATCCCGGCCGGCGGCAGTCGCATCCCCGCCACCGCCGAGACTCTCGCCGCGGGAGAGCACTACGTGAAGATGCAGGGCCAAGAGGTCTTCCGCCGGGCGGTGCGGGCGGTCGTCGACTCGGGGATGCTCACCCTCGAACGCGCCGGCGTGGCATCCTCCGAGGTGGCCTGGTTCGTACCCCACCAGGCCAACGTCCGCATCGTCGACGCGGCCGCGCAACGACTCGGGATCCCGCGGGAGCGCACCATCGTGAACCTCGACCGGTACGGCAACACCTCGGCGGCGTCGATCCCGCTGGCGCTGGCCGAAGCCGCCGACGACGGGCGCATCGACGACGGTGATCTGCTGCTCCTCTCGGGCTTCGGGGCGGGCATGGCCTGGGCCACCGCGCTGGTGCGCTGGGGTCGGCCATGAGTGCGGCCGTGACCTCCCGGGTCGCGCTGGTCACCGGCGCGTCGCGCGGCATCGGCCGAGCCGTCGCCGTCGCGCTCGCGGAGGCCGGTCATCAGGTCGCGTTCTGCTACTCGAGCGACGCCGACGGCGCTGCCGCGACCACCTCCACGATCGAGAGCGCCGGGTCGAAGGCGCTGGCGGTGCAGGCCGACGTCGGCGACTCGGCATCAGTCGGGCAGGCGTTCGATGCCGTCGAGGCGACGCTCGGACCCGTCGAGCTGCTCGTGAACAACGCTGGCATCAACCGCGACGGTCTGATCATCCGCATGACCGACGAGCACTGGCGATCGGTCCTGAACGTCGACCTCGACGGCGCGTTCCACACCATCCGCCGGGCGCTGCCGAAGATGATGAAGGCTCGCTTCGGGCGGATCGTGAGCGTGTCGTCTGTGGCCGGCCACATGGGCGGCGCGGGTCAGGCGAACTACTCCGCGGCCAAGGCCGGCCTGCTCGGGTTGAGTCGGTCGGTCGCCCGCGAGATGGCACCCCGGGGCATTACCTGCAATGTGGTGGCCCCCGGCCCTATCGTGACCGCAATGACCG
>JBBRHS010000413.1:0-2932 GCA_038222385.1 Acidimicrobiia bacterium | reverse complement strand
ACGCGACCGGCCAGGATCTCCCTGACTCCGGATCCACGACGAGCACGACGGCACCGAGCGAGCGGACCACGACCTACATCGCCCGGTTCGGCACCGGCCTCTACCCGGTCGTCGACGAAACATCGAGTGACTGCGGCCGGTCACGGCTCCTCACCGAGCCGTGGGAGATCACGATCCGGGTTCGCGACGAGGGCAGCGGACGCGGCCAGGTCACCGTGGAGCGCGGTGGGATCCCGGGCGCGGCGATCACGCTGTACCGCCCGTACCCGACCGAAGATCTGACCGCTCCCGTCTCACCCGGTGGGAGGTTCCGGGTCGGTGGGAGCAAGACGTACAACAACTTCTACTCGGGTGACTTCACCGCGTACTGGAGTGGCGACGTCGGGTCGTCACGAACCCGGCCGGCCGAGTTCCAGCTGCGGATCCAGCAGAACTGGGATCGTCAGCGGGACTTCTTCCAGTGGTTGAACTCATCGGGCGGCCCCGACGACTTCAACTGCTCGATCGAGGTCGCGGCCGTTCGTCAGCCGTGAGCTCCTCGATGCGGGCGAGCGTCGCGGCCATGTGCTCTCGCGTCTTTCCCCCACCCATCCGCACGAGCGGCTTCGTGATCGCCGACTCCTTCGAGATGTCCCAGCTCTCGCGTACGAGTGACCCACCCTCGACGGGTTCGATCTCGTAGCGCCAGATCCGGCCACCCGCCCACGCCCCGAGGCGGGTCGGCCCGCGCGTCTGCCACGCGATCCTTCGGTTCTCGTCGAACTCGACGACCGTGCTCACCATCGAATACGGGATCCCCATCTTCATCGACATGCCGAACTCGCTCCCGAGCACGAGCCGCTGCGACGGACCCTTCGCCGCGCCGACCGTGCCCGAACCGTCGATGTCTCGGTGTCGGGTCGGATCCGCCAACAGATCGAAGATCGCCTCCGGCGACGCCGGGATCACCCGTTCCACACTCTCCAGGTCACCGGTGTCAGTCATGACCCGGATGCTAAGCGAGCGGCCATACGAAAGCACCGTCGGCACCGCGGCGCAGTTCGGCGACCACGGTCACCGACGGGACGGGGATCGGACCGTAGACATGCGGAAACGGCACGGACGCGTCGCCGACGAACTCGTCACGCACCTCGCTGCCGACCCGGGCGACGTCGATGCAGAGGAGCACCAACGGCTCCGTCACGTCACCGTAGAACGACGATGCCACGCCCAGCGTCTGTTCGCGTGACGTACTGGCATGGATGAAGCCCACGTCGTCGAGGGAGAGACCGCGCGTCGACAGGCGGTACTCCCCCACGCGCTGGGCGGCGATCCAGTCGGACGCGAACGCGATGTGGAACACGACCCGGCCCGTGCTCCGATGGTCCAATCCGCTCCGCGGGCTCGACCGCCCACTGCTGGCGGTCCCGCGGAGGTCGTCCGCCTGCTCCGCTCCTTCTCCGGTCACAGCTCGAAGGGGTCGCGACCCATCTGCTCCCGCACGAGTTCGACGGGAGGATTCGTGAGCGTGCGCCGCTGCCAGTTCGCGCCGTCGACCACGAGCGTGTGACCCGAGATGAACGCGCCGTACGGCGACGCGAGAAACGTCGCGGCCCACCCGAGCTCGTACGGCCGGCCGACGCGCATCGCGGGTTGCCGGTCGCCTTTGTCGTCGAGGGTCTTCAGGTTGCCCTGGATGTCGGCGGTCATGTCTTCGTGGGGCACGAGGCCCGGGACGAGACCGTTCACCTGGATCCCGTAGGGACCCCACTCGACCGCGAGCGTCTCGGTGAGGTTCTTCACCCCGGCTTTCGCCGCGGCCGAGTGGGCGAAACCCGGTCCTCCGGTCCAGGCGTACGACGCGCCGACGTTCACGATCGAGCCTCGGGTTCCGGTGCCGAGGTGGCGACGACCGAACTCCCGGCAGCAGAGAAACGTGCCGTTGAGCGTGATGTCGACAACGGTGCGCCACGCGTTCGGCGACGTGTCCTCGGCCGGAACCGGGAAGTTCGCGGCCGCGTTGTTCACGAGCACCTGTGGGAGCCCGAACTCGGCAGTCGCGGCATCGAACGCAGCGCCGATCGCGTCGGCGTCGCGGATGTCGCACTCGACGGTGAGGACCGATGCGCCGATCGCCTCGATCGCGACGCGACCCGCCTCGAGGTGCTCGGGTTTGCGACTCGCGATCACGATCGACGCGCCGAGGCGGGCGAACTCCGACGCGATCGCCTTGCCGAGACCCGTGCCGGCGCCGGTGACGAACACCGAGACACCGTCGTAGGTGCCGGCCGGCAGCGCGGCGGCGCCGAGCGGCGGTGGCGGGGCGAGGCCGATGGGTTCGGTCACGTGCGTCTCCTCAGGGCGTCCGGTCGGGCCGGGTCGTGGGGGTGGGCGTCAGCTGCCGGTGAAGCGCGGAGGGCGATCCTCGGCGCGCGCGGCGCGGTTCTCGGCGGCGTCGTCGCTGCGGTTCACGAACGTCTGGTAGATCATCTCGTCGTCCATCGACGTGCGGATCTGCGGGCGCGACAGGTGCGCGATGACCGTGCGGGCCATCTTCACCGCAACCATCGGCGTCTTCGCCACCTGGGCCGCGATCTCCTGCACGGTCGCGTCGAGCTCGTCGGCCGGGACCACCCGGCTCACGACTCCGTGGGCGAACGCCTCCTCCACCGGCATCTCGCGCCCGCTGAGCACGAGGTCGCTCACCACCCCGGGACCGCACATCTCGTGCAGTACGGCCACACCCCCCGTGTCGGGGATGACCCCATAGGTGAGCTCGGGGAGGCGGAAGCGCGTGCCCGCGGCTGCGACCCGCACATCGCAGAGCAACGCCCGCTGGAACGAGCCACCCATCACCCAGCCCTTGCAGGCCACGATCACCGGGGCGTCGAGCTCCCAGAGCTGCTGGATGCCGCGGTGGCCCTGGCGCATCAACTCGTGGTGCGACAGCTCC
>JBBRHS010000412.1:0-2936 GCA_038222385.1 Acidimicrobiia bacterium | reverse complement strand
TCTCGCCGTCGGAGCGGCTGCGGTGGTGGCGGTGACCGTCGTCGCGTCGCTCACCTTGCTTCCGGCCCTGCTCGGCTTCGCGGGGGAGCGGATCGAGTTGACGCGCTGGCGTGGGCTCATCGCCGCCGGCCTCGTCGCCGTCGCGCTGGTCGGGGTCGGCTTGAAGATCTCCGCACTCACGGTTGCCCTTCCCCTCGCGGTGATCGTGCTCGTGGCCGGCTTCTTCTTCGGACCGTTGCAGCGCGAGGTGCCTCGACGCAAGGAGAAGCCACTCCGGGAGACGGTGGCGTACCGGTGGAGCCGGGTCGTCCAGCATCGTCCCTGGACCGCCGCGATCGCGGGAGCGCTCGTGCTCCTCGTGCTCGCGCTGCCGGTGCTCGGGTTGCGGCTTGGATTCTCCGACGAGAGCAACTATCCCGACGACACCTCCACCAAGCAGGCCTACGACCTGCTCGTCGACGGGTTCGGCGAAGGCTTCAACGGCCCACTGCTGCTCGTCGCCGAACTGCCCGACGGTGTCGACGTAGCCGGGCTCGGGGCGATCACCGACGCAGTCGCGGCCGATCCTGCCGTCGCGTTCGTCTCGCCTCCGCAACCGAACGACCCCGACGCGCCGACCGCGGTGCTGTGGAACGTTGCTCCCACAAGCGGGCCGCAGAGCCAGGAGACGACGGAGCTCGTCGATCGACTGCGGACAGACGTGTTGCCGCCGGTCGAGGACGCAGCGGGTCTCGACGTCAAGGTCACCGGCGCCGTCGCAGTGAACCTCGACTTCTCCGACTACCTCGCATCGCGCCTGCCCTACTTCTTCGGCGCGGTGCTCGCATTGTCGTTCCTGCTCCTCATGGTCGTGTTCCGATCGCTCCTGGTGCCGCTCAAGGCGGTCATCATGAACCTGCTGTCGATCGGCGCGGCCTACGGCGTGGTCGTCGCGCTGTTCCAGTGGGGGTGGTTGAGCTCGATCACGGGCGTGGCGCCGGCTCCGATCGAGCCCTGGGCGCCGATGATGCTGTTCGCCGTCGTGTTCGGCCTGTCGATGGACTACGAGGTGTTCCTGCTCTCGCGGGTGCGGGAGGAGTGGCACCGCACCGGTGACAGCCGCACCTCGGTCGCCGACGGACTCGCCGCAACCGCCAAGGTGATCACCGCCGCCGCCGCGATCATGGTCGTGGTGTTCGGGAGCTTCCTGCTCGAGGACGACCGTGTCCTCAAGCTCATGGGCACCGGTCTCGCCACGGCGATCTTCCTCGACGCGACCATCGTGCGGATGCTGCTCGTGCCCGCGACCATGGAGCTGCTCGGCGATCGGAACTGGTGGCTGCCCGGCTGGCTCGACCGGCTCCTGCCGAACATCGACGTCGAAGGCCACGCCGAGCCGACGCCCGGCGAGGACGAACCGGAGCGCGAGCTCGTGCCGACCAGTTGAGGCGGGATCCCCGGCGGGGGCAGGGCGCCGGGCCAAAGGGGTCGGGGTGTCGTAATGTCGCTCTCCGTGCTAGAAGGGAGACGCGCCGGAAGCGTCTCGAGCGCTCGGGGGATCGTGCAGAGATCCGCGAAGAGAGGCCGGGGGCGGCCGTGCTTCCCACCCTTCGTGGTCGGCTGCTCGACGACGACCCGGGCCGTCGCGATGGTGCTGCTAGTCGCGCTCGTCGTGTCGGTCGCGCCCCGACCGGTCGCGGCGGATGAGCGGTCAGTCCCGGCCACCACCCGCCCGGGACCTATCCCGCGCGGCTTCACCGGGTTGGCCTACGCGGTGCCCGACGGCTCCGTGCCCGATGGCGTCGCCGACACGCTGCCGGTCACGCTCAGAGGCCGAAACGGGAACACCGTCGGTTCGGCAACGCTCCCCGCGGGGAAGGCGGTCCGCGTACGTCCAGTCGCAGACGACCCGGATCGCGTCGAGATCCGGTGGACGCGTGGGCCGAAGCGCGCCCGTACTGCGTTCGCTCCCCGCGCGAACTTCTGGGCGATGCCGAGTTTCATCGAGCTCACCGGCATGCAGGTCGAGATCGACGGCACGGAGCGGCCGCTCGCTGCGTCGGGGATCCAGTACCACCGCTTGGGCGTGAACTACTTCGACGACCTAGCGACTCCGGAGTTCGACGGCACGCTCCCGCTCAACCGTGATTTCCTCGCGTGCAAGCGCAACACCTGGGGGATCGGCCAACAGACCTTCGCCGTCGACCCGATCGAAGACGGTGTCCACCGGCGCGACAAGGCGCTGATCGACAAGGGGATTCGTGCGCTCCAGTGGGGTATGGCGGTGCCGATCAACGACGCCGGTATCCACGAGCTGTACCGCGATTGCGACGGCGCGACGATCGCCGACTACGGCTACACGCACCACACGACTCAGTGGCTCGAGGCGATGGGGCGGGCCACCTACTTGCTCGCGGCCTCGCCCTGGGCTGGCGAGTACCGGCCCGAGATCGACGCCACCATCTCCCGCATCGAGCAGATCGCCGCGCTCGAGACCCGCCCCGAGAACTGGAAGCACTGGACCGGCGAGATCAAGGATTCGTACGGCAACGACTTCACCCACCGGCCCTTGATGATGGCGGCGGCGCTCGGGCTCGCGTCGACCTTGACCGACGACCATCGTGCCGCACGCAGATGGGAGCGGCACGCCAGGTCGATCGCGCAACGGGCGATCGACAACCAGTGGCGCTCGGGAGTCAATCCCGAACGGGGCGGTTACGACGTGCAGTATCAGATGTACGGGGCGTGGCTCGGCGCGCTGTACCTCTCGACGCTCCGACCAGAAGACCCCCAGCGCGACGACATGGTGCGCGCCATCGACCGGGCCGTGCAGTGGATGACGGGACGCGTCGAGCCGAACGGCACGATCAGGATCCGCGGGACGACACGCGTCTGCGTCGAAGACCTCTGGACCGACGGTGCTCCCGCCCCGAAGCTCGACCCTGCGGAGACGGTCC
>JBBRHS010000411.1:0-2949 GCA_038222385.1 Acidimicrobiia bacterium | reverse complement strand
AGACCGTGAAGGTTCCTGCGCTCGACCTCGTGGTGGAGTTCGAGGCGGGCGAGGCGATGCGGACCGAGATCTCGGCGAAGTTCCGTCGCGACCGGGTGGCGGCGGAGCTCGCAGCCGCCGGCCTCGGTCTGCGGGCCTGGTGGACCGATCCCGGCGGCGACTTCGCGCTCTCCCTCAGCTCCCCGGAAGGCTGATCCGCTTCGATCCCCGGATTTCCACTACGTGCGTAGTGTTATTAGAATGCGGGGGTGGCCGAAGCACCGTTCCTCCTCGAGATCGACGACCTGCACGTCACCCCCCGGGATGCGGGGGGCTCCGGCGCCGCCGCCCCGGGGGAGATCCTGAAGGGTGCCACGCTCTCGGTCGGCCAGGGCGAGGTCCACGCCCTCATGGGTCCGAACGGTTCGGGCAAGAGCACGCTGGCGAACGCACTGCTCGGCAGCCCCGACTACCGGATCACCGCCGGGAGCATCCGCTTCCAGGGCGAAGACATCACTGCGCTCCCGGCCGACGAACGCGCCGCGCGTGGGATCTTCCTCGGCTTCCAGCACCCCGAGGAGATCCCCGGCGTCAACGTGCTCAACTTCCTCCGCCAGGCCCTCGCGGTCCGCAAGGGCATCCCCGACCTGTCGGTCCTCGAGGTCCGGATGGGCCTCATGGACTGGACGAAGCGCCTCGGGATGGACGACCGCTTCACCGAGCGGTACCTGAACGAGGGCTTCTCCGGCGGAGAGAAGAAGCGAAACGAGATCCTGCAGATGGCGATGTTGGAACCCGACCTCGCCATCCTCGACGAGACCGACTCCGGCCTCGACATCGACGCGCTCCGGATCGTGGCCCACGGCATCACCGAGGTGCGGGCCGCCCGGCCCGACCTCGGAATCCTGCTGATCACCCACTACCAGCGGATCCTCGAGCACCTCACCCCCGACGTCGTGCACATCCTCCTCGACGGTCGCGTCGTCGCGACCGGTGGCCCCGAGCTCGCGCAGCGCGTCGAGGCGGAGGGGTTCGACGCGTTCCGGGTCAGTGAGCACAGCGGAGCCGCCGGAGGTGGGCATGGGAGCTGAACCGGTGAGCGATCGAGGCGGCGCAGCGGAGCGAACCATCCTGGACGTGCTCGACGTCGCTGCGATCAAGCGTGACTTCCCGATCCTCGAGCGCGAGGTCAACGGGAAGCGGCTGGTGTACCTCGACTCCGCGTCGTCGTCGCAGAAGCCGCAGTCGGTGCTCGACGCGATGGACGAGCACTACCGCGACCACTACGCCAACATCCACCGGGGGGTGTACACGATCGCCGAGGAGTCGACGGCGTCGTACGAACGCGCCCGCACGAAGATGGCGAACCTGCTCGGTGCCGCGAGCACGAGCGAGATCGTGTTCACGAAGAACGTCACCGAGGCGATCAACCTCGTGGCGTACTCGTGGGCCCGGGCCAACCTCAGCGCCGGCGATGCGATCGTCGTCACCGAGATGGAGCACCACGCCAACATCGTCCCGTGGCAGATCCTCGCCGCCGAGCGCGGCGTCGAGCTGCGCTGGATCCCCCTCACCGACGGCTTCCGGCTCGATCTCAGCCGGCTCGACGAGCTGCTCGACGGCGCAAAGCTGCTCGCGGTCAGCGCGCTGTCGAACGTGCTCGGCACCACCAACGACATCCGACCACTCGCCGACGCGGCCCATGCGGCCGGTGCGCTCGTCCTCGTCGACGCGGCGCAGGCCGTCCCCCACTGCCGCGTCGACGTGCAGCAGTGGGACGCCGACTTCGTCGGGTTCACCGGCCACAAGATGCTCGGGCCGAGCGGCATCGGCGGACTGTGGGCCCGCGCCGAGCTCCTCGAGGCGATGCCGCCCTTCCTCGGCGGGGGCGAGATGATCCGCGACGTCCGCCAGGACGGCTTCACCACCAACGAGATCCCGTGGAAGTTCGAGGCCGGGACCATGCCCATCGTCGAGGCGACCGGCCTCGCCGCTGCGGTCGACTACCTCGAAGGTCTCGGCATCGACGCCGTGCACGACCACGAGCGCAGGATCACCGCGTACGCGCTCGAGGCGCTCCAGGAGCGGTTCGGCGAGCGACTCACGATCTACGGGCCCCGCGAGATCGACGGGCGAGGCAGCGCGATCTCGTTCCTGTTCGAGGGCATCCACGCCCACGACATCTCGCAGGTCCTCGACGAAGATGCCGTCTGCGTGCGGGCCGGACACCACTGCGCCAAGCCCCTCATGCGCGTGCTCGGCGTCCCCGCAACGACCCGGGCCTCCTTCTACGTCTACAACGACGAATCCGACGTCGACGCCCTGGTGGAGTCGCTCGCCAAGGCCGAGAAGTTCTTCGCCATCTAATTGGTCGGCCACTCGATGGTCGGATCCGCGGCGCGGGCTCGATCGCTCACCCGTTCACGTCCCGCGGTCACTGTCCGCCCGCTCCGCTTCTCCTCCTGCCCGCTCCGCCTCTCCTCCTGAGCGCTTCTCCTAGGATCGGTTCCGATGCCCGGCCTCGAAGATCTGTACCGCGAGATCATCCTCGACCACTACCGCTCACCGCGGAACCGCGGTGAGCTGGATTCGCCCCCGGCAGTGCGCGCCGAGGGCTTCAACCCGCTCTGCGGCGACGAGGTCGTGCTGTACCTCGATATCGACCCTGCGACCGGCACCGTCACCGACGTGAAGATCGGCGGTCAGGGGTGCTCCATCAGCCAGGCCTCGACCTCGATGATGAGCGCGGCGGTGAAGGGCAAGACGGTCGACGAGGCCCGCCGACTGATCCGGGCGTTCAAGGCGCTCATGTCGATCCACGAATCGAAGCTCGAAGGTGAGGGCGACGGCACGGATCTCGCCGCCGACCTCGCCGACGTGCGCCTCGGTGATCTCGAAGCCCTGCAGGGCGTCGTGAAGTTCCCGGTCCGCATCAAGTGCGCCACGCTCGCGTGGAACACCCTCCAGCAG
>JBBRHS010000410.1:0-2953 GCA_038222385.1 Acidimicrobiia bacterium | reverse complement strand
AGGAGGATCTTGGAACCGTCGAACTTCATAACGCTCCTGTCTCGGGGCCGGGCTCCATTCTGCCCCGGCTGCTACCCGTTCGCGAGGAAGCGCCCGATCAACGTCTCCCGATCCAGGTAGGTGACGTTGCTCGGGAGGCTCGGCGCGAACGCATCGAGCTTCGCGGCGAGCTCCCGACCGAGCTCCTTCGTCGGCGCGTAGAAGTCGATCGTCTCGTCGAACGCGGTCACGGCCCGCTCGTCGAGCGTCCATTCACCGGCGAGCTGCCAGGAGTCGGGCAAGGAGAGCGCGAGCGTCTTGGGGTAGACCGCGATCGCGGCCACGTCCTCCGCGAGCACGAGTCGTTCGACGTATTCGGCCGGGAGTGGATACTCCTCGCGCAGCACCTCGGTCACCTGCGGCGAGCCGAGGCCGAGGAAGTCGACGATCCCCCCGTCGTGGAAGTAGGTCACGTAGCCGAGCTCCCCGGTGGCGACGGTCTGGCCGCGGTAGTGCTCACCGAAGAAGCGACCGACCTGGTACCGCTGTCGGTAGGTGTTGCTCATCGCGAGCGGGGCGTCGACCACGAGCGGGATCTTCATCGGCGCCGCCGTCGCCGCCATCGCGAACACGAGGAACGTCGCGGTGGCGCCGCGCCACTGCAACGACACGACCTCCCCCAGGATCACGAGCACCACGAACGCCCCGCCGACGAGGAGGTAGTTCTGGTAGCGGTCGTAGAACCGCATTTCGCCGTAGACGCCGTGGATGAAGGTGGCGACGAGGAACGCGACCGCGATCACGAGCGCCCGCCGAGGACCCCCGAATCCGGCGAACACCACGTACGCGATTACACCGACGACGAGCGCAGTGAGGACCGCGTCGCTGAACAGTTCGAAGAAGACGTCGTCGAGGGGGCGGAACAGGCCCCGATCGCCGATGGCCTGCTTGGCCGCGATGGAGTTGGGCAGGAAGGCGGCGCCGTAGGCCCGGTTCACGACCCCGTAGATCATGAGCGGCAGTGCCGCGGCCGCTCCGATCAGCACCGCCATCAACGCGGTGCCGCCGGTGGTCCAGTTGGCGGTGCTCGCGTCGGTCGCGAACCTCGGGATCCGACGGACCCCCAGCCCGACGACGAGCCCGGCCGCGAGGAACACGGTCTCGACCCGGACCGCACCGGCCAGGAAGACGATCACCACGAGGAGGGCGACGGTGCGCAGGTCGATGCGACGATCTTCCAACTTCCACACGATCACGAGGATCTCGACGACGAGCGCCGCGTGGAGCAGGTGCTCCATCCCGATCGCGGTCATCGCGGGGATGCCGAGGACGAAGAGGGGGAGGAGGATCGCGGCGATCCAGCTGCCGACCGCCCGCCCCCGTGGCCGGATCACCGTCTGGTTCGCGGCGAACAGCCAGATGATCCAGAGGCCCGCGCCGACGTTGAGCGCCAACGGCCACACACTGTCGGGGACCGGCGAGATGAGCATCAGCCCCGAGAGCGCGAACGTCCACAACGGCGACGACGACGCCGACACGTACACGCCGTCGGTCACGCCCCACGTGCCGTGCTCGACGAGTTGTCGGGCGATGCTCATGTGGATCCCGGCGTCGTCGAGCGCGAACACGAGGTGCCCGTCGTTGCGGGCGAGGGAGACGACGAGCACCACCGCGATGGTCAGCAGCGCGGCGCCGGCCGCGACCAGGAAGAAGCGGGTCCGGTCGGCGGGTTCGGGGAGGGCGATCGAGCGCGCGACCCGTTCGGGGGCGTCGGTCATCACCTCGTCGGCCTGTCCGTCCAACCCTGCTCCCGATCGCCGCTGCGGCGGGGGAGACGCTAGCCGTCGACCCGTCGGGCGGGTCAGACCCACCGCGCGTGATCAGCGAACGCGAGTAGGTCCTCGTCGCCGGCGTTGTCGCCGTAGGCCCAGATCTCGCTCGCTTCCCGTGACCCGAGCCACGCTTGCAGGCGGGTGACCTTCTCGGGGCCGCGGCAGTTCCCGCCGTCGAGGCGTCCGGTGAGAGAGGCGTTCGGCCCGACTGCCAACCGGGTGGCGAGCACGACCGCGAAACCGAGCTGGGCGCCGAGCGGTTCGAGGTAGACGGCGGGAGACGCGGAGATGAGCACGAGCTCGTGTCCAGCGTCGCGGTGCCAGTCGAGCCGCTCGACGATGTCGGGGCGCAACCGGGTCGCCAGATGATCTGCGTAGCGGGCGCCGGCCGCGTGCAGCTCGTCGGAGGAGAACCCGGTGAGCAGGTGACGGATCAGTCGTTCCTTCGTGTCGTCGCGATCGGCCCGCCCCGCGGCCATCAGCGCGAGCCGAGGTGCCAGTCTGCTCATGGCGACGCTCACCGCCACCGGACCCCGCACCGCGGCGAGGAACGGCAGGAGCGAGTCGCGCTTGGTCAACGTGCCGTCGAAGTCGAACGCGGCGACGACGAACGGCCCGTCGCCGGCCGGCACCGACATGGTCAGACGGGGAGCTTGCGGAACACGACGCGCGGTACGTGGCGCAGGACCGACATCACGTAGCGGAGCGTACCGGGAACCCAGATGGTGGTCGCGTTCGTGCCGAGGCCGTGCACGATCGCGTCGGCGACCGCTTCCGGCGTCGTGGAGAGCGGAGCGGGATCCATTCCGGTGGTCATCTTGGTCGTGACGAAGCCCGGCCGGACGACGAGCACCCGGGCCCCGGTGCCGACGAGGCTGTCGGCGAGGCCTTGGGCGAACGCATCGAGACCCGCTTTCGACGACCCGTAGACGAAGTTCGAGCGGCGGGCCCGTTCCCCAGCGACCGACGAGAGCACGACGAGCGTGCCGTGGCCCTGTTCCTGCAGTGCTCGCGCGACAGGGACACCGCCCGACATCGCGCCGATGTAGTTGAGGATCCCGATCCGGACCGCTTCGTGTGCGTCGTGCTCGGCGAGCTCCTGGTCGCCGAGCACCCCGAACGCCAGCAGGACGGCGTCGATG
>JBBRHS010000409.1:0-2981 GCA_038222385.1 Acidimicrobiia bacterium | reverse complement strand
GGCGCTCGCCCGCAACCAGGCCGCCCGGCGCCGGAGGGTCCTCGACGCGGCCCTGTCGCTCGCGGCCGACGGTGGCTTCGAGGCGGTGCAGATGCGCGACGTGGCGGCGGCGGCGGGGGTCGCGCTCGGCACCGTCTACCGGTACTTCGATTCGAAGGAGCGGCTGCTCCTCGAGGCGAACGCCGAGGAGGTCGAGGCCCTCGGGCGCCGACTGCTCGAGCACCCGCCCGCGGGGGCGCACCCGGCCGACCGGATCGTCGACGTGATGGGGCGGGCGTGCCGCGCGCTCCAACGCCGTCCCGAGGCCACGGCGTCGATGGTGCGGGCGATGGGATCGGCTCCGCCGACGGAAGCCGACGTCGTGCGGCGCATCACCCAGGCGATCGACGGGATCATCACCGGCGCGATCCACCCGGGTGAGCCCACTCCGCACGACCTCACCGTCGCCCGGGTCCTCAGCCAGGTGTGGTTCTCGTCGCTCATCGGCTGGGTCGGCGGGGTCGATCCGCCCGAGCGGGTCCTCGAAGACCTCGAGATCGCGACCCGCCTCCTGGTCGAGTGAAGCGGTGGGTGGTTGGTGGCGTGAGGCTTGGCGAGACAAGCGAGAACGTGTTCTACTGACTCGCCTATGAGCGAGGCGACCCGGTTCAATTTCGCAGACATGTTCGAGGCCATGGTCGACGAGGTGCCCGAGCGCACCGCCGTCGTGGTGGGAACCGGACGTCGGACCTACGCACAGCTCGAGGAGCGTGTGAACCGACTGGCTCACCACCTCGAGGCCGCCGGCGTGGAACCCGGCCAACACGTCGGGATCTACGCCTACAACAGCATCGAGTGGGTCGAGGCGCTGCTTGCCCTGCACAAGATCCGGGCCGTGCCGGTCAACGTCAACTACCGCTACGTCGAGGGTGAGTTGCGGTACCTGTTCGACAACGCGGATCTCGTGGCGGTCATCGTCCAGCGCGAGTTCGCGCCTCGGGTCGCGGCAGTCATCAGCGAGCTTCCCGAGCTCCGTCACGTTGTCGTGATCGACGACGGCGGCGACGCGGGCCTCGACGGACTCGACGTCGACGTCTCGACGGGTGGTGGGCGCACCGTCGTCGGATTCGACGACGCGCTGGCGGGTGCCTCACCGGTGCGCGAGTTCGCCGAACGCTCACCCGACGACATCCACATCATCTACACCGGCGGCACCACGGGGATGCCCAAGGGCGTGATGTGGCGCCAGGAAGACATCTTCTTCGCCCTCTGCGGCGGGATCGACGCGTACACGAACACCAAGATGGAGAAGCCCTCCGATCTGGTGCAGCGGGTGCGCGACGGCGCGATGCCCGTGACGCTCTTCACCGCGGCGCCGTTGATGCACGGCGCCGGCCAGGTGGCCACGATCCGGTGTGTCATCTCGGGCGACACGGCGGTGCTGATGCCGAAGTTCGACGCGGAGGAGGCGTGGCGCACGGTCGCCCGGGAGCAGACCAACACGCTCATGATCACCGGCGACGCGATGGCCCGCCCACTCGCCGACTCCCTCGTGCATCTGAAGGACGAGCTCGATCTCTCGTCGCTGTTCGCGGTGTCGAGCAGCGCGGCGATCTTCTCGCAGTCGATCAAGGACCAGTTCATGGACCTGATGCCGAACATCATGGTCGTCGACTCGGTCGGCGCCACCGAGACGGGCATGAACGGCATCAAGGTGGCCCAGCACCACGAGAAGTCGCACGGCGGCCCCGCCACCGTGCAGCCGTCGCTCGACTCGATCGTCGTCGACGACGACATGAACGAGGTCGTGCCGGGTTCCGAGCAGATCGGGCGGGTCGCCCGCACCGGCAACATCCCGCTCGGCTACTACAAGGACCCCGAGCGCACCGCGCAGGTGTTCTTCGAACGCGACGGCGTCCGGTACTCGGTCCCCGGCGACTTCGCCAAGGTGGAGGCCGACGGCCAGGTGACGCTCCTCGGCCGCGGCTCGATCGTGATCAACACCGGCGGCGAGAAGGTCTTCCCCGAGGAGGTCGAGGGGGTGCTGAAGGCGCACCCCGATGTGTTCGACGTGCTCGTCGTCGGCGTCGCCGACGATCGTTGGGGCGAACGGGTGACCGCAGTCGTCCAGCCCCGGGTCGGGAAGTCCGTCACCGTCGAGGACCTCGTGGTCCACTGTCGCACCGAGATCGCCGCCTACAAGGCCCCGAAGCAGATCTTCGTCGTCGACGAGATCGTCCGCGGACCGAGCGGCAAGCCCGACTATCCGTGGGCGAAGGAGTACGCGCGCGAGCGCGCCGACGGGTAGGGGCTAGAAAGGGGCCCGTGGGAGCCTCGACCAAGAAGATCATCGTGTTCGGGCTCGCCCTCATCCTCGGGATCGGCAGCCTCGCCGGGATCTTCGTGGCGCTCATCTCCGACGACGGCGACACCGTCTCGACCGCGTCGTCGTCTTCGAGCTCGTCGACGACCAGCACGACCCGGGTCGAGTTCACCGGCGAGGGCAGCGAGGCGTTCTGCCAGACCGACGCCCAGCTGAACCAACAGCTCTCGGAGCAGGCGCCGACCACGACCGACCCGGCCGCGCTCGCGGCCTACTTCCAGCAGAAGGTCGACGCGGTCAAGCAGCTCGAAGCGATCGCGCCGGTCGAGGTCAAGGCCGACGTCAGCACGACCATCGCGGCCTACGAGGCCTACGCGCCCGTGCTCGCGGCGGTGGGATGGGACCAGAGCAAGGTCACCGCGGAGCAGGCGGCGGCGATCCAGACCCCCGAGGTGACCGCGGCCGGGCAACGGCTCTCGCAGTACACCGAACGGGTCTGCCGGCTCGTGCCGCAGGGCTGATGGGTCGGCGGGCCGACCTGGCCGCCGCGACCCGACATCTCGTGACCGTCGATCCGGCGTTCGCGGGGATCGTCGCCGAGGCCGGGCCGCCGAGGTTGGCGCGGGCTCGTCCCCGCAGCGGGCACTTCGCGGAGCTCGCGCGCGCGATCGTGTTCCAG
>JBBRHS010000408.1:0-3015 GCA_038222385.1 Acidimicrobiia bacterium | reverse complement strand
GACGGACCCTCGGGTGCCTTTCTCGCCGGTGGGGTCGCCGCCGCGCTCTACCAACGGGAGAAGACCGGCGTCGGTTCGATCGTCGACGTCTCGCTGCTCGGCACCGCCGTCTGGACCCTGGCGCCCGACCTCGCCACCACGTCGATCCTCGGTGCCGCACCGCCGCCGATCGACTCGAGCGCGCCGCTCTCCACGCCGCTCATCGGCACCTACCGGACGCGAGATGGTCGCTGGCTCATGCTGAACATGATGGACGACACCCGACACTGGGCTCCCGTCTGTCGGGCACTGGGACTCGCGTCGCTCGTCGACCGGCCGGAGTACGCCGACACCGCGGCCCGCTCGGAGAACCGGGTGTCGCTGCACGCGACCATCACCGAGGCGATCGCCACCCGGGATCTCGCCGACCTCCGGCCTGCGCTCCTGGCCGAGGACACGATCTGGTCGGCGATGGCGACACCGGAAGAGGTGGTGGCCGACCCGCAGGTGGTGGCCAACGGGTACCTCGCACCGCACCCCGACCACGACCGAGCCCGCCTCGCGGCCGGTCCGTGCCAGTTTGGAGGCGAGCATCTCGTGATCCGGCGGCGGGCCCCCCACGCCGGTGAACACACCGACGAAGTGCTCGCCGAGGCGGGCCTCGCCCCCGACGCGATCTACGGATTGCGAACGTCGGGCGCGCTCGGATGATCCGGGTCGGGTGCGTGTGACCATCGGGTCGCGCCCCGGCGCGATCGTCGTGGGATCAGGGTTCGGCACGCGCGTGCACGTTCCGGCTCTCCGTGCTGCGGGCTTCGACGTCGTCGCACTCGTCGGCCGAGATCCCGACCGCACGGCGCGTCGTGCCGAACGGGCCGGGATCGAGCACTCGTTCGCGTCGGTCGACGCGGCACTCGGCTCCGGACTCGGCTTCGACGTCGTGACCATCGCCACACCGCCCGTCACCCACGAGTCGATCGCGTTGGCCGCGCTCGAGTCGGGGTGCCACGTCGTCTGCGAGAAGCCGTTCGCGCTCGATGCCGGTGGCGCGCGTCGCATGGTCGATGCCGCCGATGCGGCGGGAAGGATCGCGCTCGTCGGGCACGAGTTCCGCTGGTCGACCGATCGAGCCGTGGTGGCGCGTGCGATCGCGGCCGGACTCATCGGTGAACCGCGGGTCGCGTCGCTGGTGCAGTACGTCCCGTTGGTCGCCGATCCGGCGGCGCGCACGCCCGAGTGGTGGTTCGACGCGAATGCGGGAGGTGGGTGGCTGGGGGCGTCGGGCTCCCACGTCGTCGATCAGATCCGGGTCTGGCTCGGCGAGTTCGAGTCGGTGAGCGCGACCGTCGGGGTCACCGCGGACCGGCCGGGGGGCGGATCCGGTGCCGCCGCCGGCGCCGAGGACACGTTCACCGTGCGCTTCCGGCTCCGTTCCGGCGTCGACGGAGTGATGCAGCAGACGGCGGCCGCCTGGGGCCCGATGGCCGGGATGACCCGCGTTGCCGGCACCGCCGGTACGGTGTGGCTCGAGTCCGACGGGGCGTGGATCGCCGATGCCGACGGCGCCCGCCCGCTCCCCGTCGACGATGACCTCGTGCTGCCCGTCGCCGGTGACGTGAGCAACGATCCCCGCCACCGGTTCACCCATCTCGAACTCGGGCCCTACACGCAGCTGCTTGGTGCGCTCCGCGACGCGATCGACGGAACGTCACTGCAGGATGCGTCGGCGGTGGCGGTGCCGACGTTCGCCGACGGTCTCGCGTGCGTCGAGGTGCTCGACGCGATCCGGTCGTCGGCGGCTGTGGGCGGGGCCCGGATCGAGGTCGAGCGCTCGTGACGGCCGACGACCGCTCACCACTCGCCGGCACCGAGGTGCACATGCTCCCGTCGGCGCGCGTGGGCGACGAGTTCAAGATCTTCGTCGGGCACTGCGGCGACGACGATCCCGACGGGCCGAAGCCTGCGGTGCTGTACGTCACCGACGCGAACGGCCTCTTCGCGAGTGCCGTCGACATCGTGCGCTTCATGCAGCTCTCCGCGCACCTCCCGCCGCTGCTCGTCGTCGGGATCGGATACCCGATGGGCGCGCTCGCCGAGACCGTCGTCGTCCGGACGCGAGACCTCACGCCGACGGTCGATCCCGGGTTCGTCGAGATCTTCCCGAAGCAGACCTTGATGGGTGGCGCCGACCGGTTCCTCGCGTTCATCGCGGAGGAGCTCCAGCCGTGGGTGGAGGCGCACTACCGCGTCGACCCCGACGACTCCGCCTACTTCGGCCACTCGCAGGGTGGCCTGTTCGGCACCTGGGTCATGCTCACCCGCCCGACCACGTTCCAGCGGTACGGCATCGGGAGCCCGTCGCTGTGGTGGGACGGCGACATGATGTTCGACCTCGAGGCCGCGTACGCAACCACACACGACGACCTGCCCGCGAAGGCCTTCTTCTCGGTCGGCGCATTCGAGGACTTCGACGGCCGCCAACGGGAGAACGGCCGGCTCCCGGCTGAGGACCGGGCCGCGGCCGCCGTCCGGCGGATCGACATGGTCGCCGACACCGAACGGATGGTCGCGGCCCTGCGCGGCAGGGGGTACCCGAGTCTCGAGATCGCGAGCGCGGTCCTCGCCGACGAGTTCCACGTGACCGTGCCCCACCTCAACCTCTCGCGCTCGCTGCGCCATCTCTTCGCCGCACCGACCTGACCGCTCCCCCCCGACCGATCCCGAGTTCGGCGCGTTTTCGGTCCTCTGAGGACCAGAACGCGCCGAACTGCTGCGAGTTGTTCGGCCACCTCCACAACGTCATCGCCGACTTCGGCACCTACTTCGACCACCAGATGGGCCGCGCCGGACGAATGCTCACCCGCTGGAGCCCGTCGTGGGTGCCCGCCGGCTCCGCTGCTTCTCCACGTTGACGGTCGAATCCGCTGCGCCGGCTCGACCGCTCACCCGCTGAAGTTCCGTCGTGGGTGTCCGCCGGCTCCGCTGCTTCTCCTATGGCCACATGGTGGCGTACTGGGTGGATTCGAGGATGCGACC
>JBBRHS010000407.1:0-3032 GCA_038222385.1 Acidimicrobiia bacterium | reverse complement strand
GTCGGCCTCGTACACCTCGGGCAGGTTCCGGTAGAGATCCGCGTGGTGCAGGCCGTAGCCGAGCACGTAGATGTCGGGGATCTCGAGGCCCCGGTAGTGGACCTCGAGCGGGACGATGCGGCGGACGGGGCGATCGAGCAGGGCACACACGCGGACCCGCCGGGCACCCCGTTCTTCGAGGAGTCGCAGCAGGTACGCGAGGGTCAACCCGGTGTCGACGAGATCCTCGACCACCACGACGTCGCGTCCCGTGATGTCACGCTCGAGGTCCTGGGTGATCTTGACCCGGCCCGAGTCGGGTGCATAGCGGGAGATCGAGATGAAGTCGAGGGTGACCGGCACGGCCGAGATCGAACGGGCCAGGTCGGCGAGGAAGATCAGTGCACCCTTGAGCACACACACGAGCACCACGCCATCGGGATGATCGCGCGCGATCTCGCCGGCGAGGCGCGCGACGGTGTCGGTGATCTCGCGTCGATCCAGGATCCTCGACGGGCTCACTCCGCGAGCAGCTCCCGCGCCGCTTGGCGCAGGTACGCGGTGCGCAGTCCGCGCCCGAGCTTCGCGAGCTCCGACAGTTCTTCCTGCGCGCGGGCGCGCGCCTCGGGGTTGCGTTGGCGCAACACCGAGAGCAGCGCCTGCTGATAGAGCATGGCCTCGCGTTCGGCGAAGCTGCGGTACATGCGTAGGTGCCGCGCTTCGATCCCGTGCTTCGCGAAGCCCGCGGCGAGCCGGGCCACCGCGAGCCCGTCTTCGTCGAACAGCACCCGGCCGCCCGCTTCGGTCGCGGGGATGAGCAACCCGAACGATTCCAGTTCCGTGATCTCGGCGTCGGTGAGGCCCGCCGCCTTGGCCAGCTCCTCCCGGGTGAGGCTCACGCCACTCGGGTCGGGTGCGAGGTCGTCGGCGCGACCGTCGTCGAGCGGCAGTGTCGGCGCGGCCGAGGCCTTCTTGCGGGTCCGCCGCTTCGTCTTCGGCTTCTCCGGCGCCGGTTCCGGATCCGGATCCGGCGCGGCTTCCACATCGGTGTCGCTCGCAGCATCGGCGCCACTCACGGCATCGGCGCCACTCACGGCGTCGGCGCCACTCACGGCGTCGGCAGGGGCGTCGAGGTCGGTGAGCACCCCGCCGCCGAGCTCCAACTGTTCGAGGCGACCCTTGATCACCTTCAACGGGAGGAAGTTCTCCTTCTGCTGGTGCAGGATCCAGCGCAACCGTTCGACGTCGCCGTCGTAGAACTTGCGGTACCCCGAAGGCGTGCGTTCGGGATCGATGAGACCCTGGCTCTCGAGGAACCGGATCTTCGAGATGGTGATGTCGGGGAACTCCTCGCGCAGCATGCCGAGGACGTCGCCGATCGAGTGGTGCTGGCTTCCCACGTCGAGACTCACGTCGCGCGCGCTCACGGCGCGCTCTGGGTCCCGGTGTGGAAGGTCAGGACGAAGCGACCGACCTGGATCTCGTCGCCGCTCTGCAACACGGTCCTCTCCACCCGTTCGTGGTTCACGTAGGTCCCGTTGAGGGAGCCGGCGTCGCACACCTCGAAGTGGTCGCCGGCGCGGGTCACGACCGCGTGACGGCGCGACACGGTGATGTCGTCGAGAAAGATCTCCGACTCGGGATGCCGCCCGGCCGCCACGTCTCCCGACTCGATCGCGAAGACGCTTCCGGCATTCGGTCCCCGCCGGACGACCAACACCGCGGCGCCTTCTGGTAGTTCGGCGAGCGCGGCGACCACGGCCTCTGCACCCTCGTCGGGCGTGACCATCGGGACGCCCGCAGTGACCTCGTCGCCGTCGAGCATGGTCCCGCACGACGAGCAGAAGCGGGCTCCCGGCTCGTTGCCGTGGCCGCACTGGCGGCAGTTCATGGGGCCAGGCTAGCCCCGACCCGGCGGGGTCAGGTACACCTCGACCTCAAGGGGAGGTTCAGCTCTCTTCGACCAGAGCCCGGTAGGCGGCGGCGTCCATCAGTGCGTCGAGGTCCGACGGATCCGACATCTCCACCGCGAACAGCCAGCCCTCCCCGTAGGGGTCCTGGTTGATCTGCTCCGGAGCCGCGTCGAGGGCGTCGTTCACGGCCACGACGGTGCCCGCCACGGGGGCGTAGATGTCGGACACCGACTTGGTTGATTCGACCTCGGCGCAGCCCGCCATCTTCACCACGGGGGCGCCCGACTCGGGCAGGTTCACGTAGACGACGTCGCCCAGGGCGTCCTGCGCGAAGTCGGTGATTCCCACGGTCGCCCGGGTGCCCTCGACCCGCACCCACTCGTGCTCCGCGCTGTACCGCAACCCGTCGGGGAACTCCATCGTCGCAAGCTAGCTCAAAGGTCGAATCCGCTGCGCCGGCTCGACCGCCCACCGGGCAGGCACTGTGATCGCGTCCGCCGGCTCCGCTTCTTCTCCTCAGCTCAGGATGTGCTGGATGCGTGCCGTGTACTCCTGGGCCCGCAGGCGCGCGTCGTGTTCGCTGCCGGCTTCGGCGTACACGTGCGTCACCGGGTTCTCCGGGTCTGGCAGCACGAGTGCCCACCCGTCGGGGTACAGCACCTTCACCCCGTCGACGAGCACGACGTCGCGGTCGCTCGCCCGTTCCATCATCTCGCGCATCACCGCGCCCTTCTTCTCCCAGGGCGTCGGGACCTCTTCGCGCGCGACGTGCACGGCGGGGAGACCGGCCCGGATCCCAGAGAGGCTCCGTCCGGTCGCCGCGAGCAGGTCGAGAAGCTTCACGAGTGTGGCCGTCGCGTCGTAGGCCGGGAGGAACGTCGGCCAGATGAAGCCACCGTCGGGCGACGCGGCAAAATCGACACTCGACGCGACCTCCATGATGTGTGCGTCGGACAACTTGGTCCACACCACCTCGCCGTCGTGGGCCTCGGCGATGTGGGCGGCGGCCTCGGTGACCGACACCGGCAGCGCGATGCGGGAACCCGGCGCGGCCTCCATCACGAGGGTGACCATCGCGAGGAGCGCACCGTCGGTGTCGAACGCCTTACCCGTGTCGTCGATGATGACCGCGGTCTCGCC
>JBBRHS010000406.1:0-3052 GCA_038222385.1 Acidimicrobiia bacterium | reverse complement strand
GGCTCGGGGAGGACCCGCTTCGAGTGCTGCCAGCTGTCGTGCTGTTCCCAGATCGTGTCGGCCCGCTCGAGCGCGTACGGGATCCAACCGATCTGGCCCTCCGAGTACGCGATCTTCAACTTCGGGAACTCGATCAACTTGCGCGAGAACAGCCAGTCGGCGAGCGACGCCATCGAGTTGTTGAACGCGATCATCGCCCCTGCCCCGGGAGGAGCGTCGGGTGATGCCATCGGGTTCGTCGACGACGAACCGATGTGCATGCAGACCGTCACGCCCCAGTCGTTGCACACCTGGAACAGCGGGTCCCAGTAGCCGCTGTGGATCGTCGGGAGCTTCAGGTGGTGCGGAAGCTCACTGAAGCAGATCGCCCGCACACCGCGTTGCGCGTTCCGGAGTGTCTCCGCAGCCGCGAGTTCGACATCCCACAACGGGATGAGGCACAGGGGGATGTTCACCCCGCCGGAGGGCGCGCACCACTCCTCGACCATCCAGTCGTTGTACGCGCGGACGCACGCGAGGCCGAGGTCCTTGTCGTCGCCCTCGTGGAACGTCTGGCCGCAGAAGCGCGGGAACGTGGGGAACGGCAGCGAGCCGTCGACCCAGTTCAGCGCGAGGTCGGCGACGCGCGCGTCGCGCTCGTAGCAACCCGGGCGCATCTCGTCGTAGGTGATCGCAGTCATCGTCATCTGGGAGCGGTCGAACTCGATGTGCTCGCCCTCGCCGCTCGTCGCCGACTGCGGGATCGCGACGAACCGCTTGTGGACGTAGATGAGCTTGTCCTCGTAGTACCAGGCGTCGCCCCAGAGGCCCTCGGGGTCCTCCTCCATCGCGTACTTGGCGCCCTTGCGCAGCCGGAAGTCGCTCCAGCGCTTGCTCTCGATGCGGGGACCGGCGGCCCGGTACTGCTCGGGGAGCCAGGTCTGCCACACGTGGGCCGGCTCGACCACGTGGTCGTCGACGCTGATGATCTTGGGGAGTTCCATGGCGGGTTCCAGTCCGTGATCTCGTGCTCGGATCGGGCCGGAGGGGTCCGAGTTCCTCCGGAGCGATGATGACGCCCGTGTCATGTTGCCACGCGACATCCCTCACCGCCTCCTGAGTCGACCTCGGACTGGGCGTTGGTCCGAGGTCGGCATCTTCGCGGGCTGGGTCGATCGGCCCAGGCGTCTCGGCTCCGGATGCTGTCTAGTTGCCAAGACGGGTCGTCCCAACGGGAGCGCCCCTTGCGGAGGAAGCGATGTCGGACGACGAGGTGGTCGTAGCTGCGAGACGGGGCGACACCTGGGCCCTCGAGGCCCTCTACCGCACGTACGCTCCGCAGGTCCTCGGCTACCTGCGGGGACATCGGGTTGCCGACCCCGAGGATGCGACCGGTGACGTGTTCGTCTCCGTCGTGCGGAATCTCGCCACCTTCGTCGGCGGAGAGGCCGAGTTCCGCAGCTGGCTCTTCACGATCGCTCATCGGCGCGCGATCGATTCCTTCCGCCGCCGTGGCCGCAGGCGCGAGGATCCCTCGGATCCGGCCGGGCTGGGCGCCGACCTCGACACCGGCACCGACATCGCCGAGCAGGTCTCCACTCGCCTGGCGCTCCGACCCCTCATGGCCGCAGTCGACTCGCTGACCCGTGATCAACGAGCGGTAATCCTGCTCCGCGTGATCGCCGACGTCTCTGTTGCGGAGACGGCCGCGATCCTCGGCAAAGAGGTCGGGGCGGTCAAGACGCTGCAACGCAGGGCGATTGCAACGCTCCAGCGAACTGTTTCGATCGAAGCCGTTTCCTGACTTCACCTCGGGGCGTTTGCTCCGGTGATGAACAAGACACCGGGATTCTCCGACGACCAGATCGATGCCATCCTTGCGGGCGACCGCACCGGGACGCCCGCGGCCGACGCGCTCGCCGACGATCTCGCGTCGTTCCGTGATGCGCTGCGCACGGCGCCGTCAGGACGGGCGCAGTGGGTGCACCTCGCCGCGATGCGCCAGGCCGCCAACGAGGAGGCGATCCTCGGTCGGCGCCGTACGCGTCGCTGTGCGACCGTCTTGGCGGCGGTCCTCGGAACGTTCGGATTCCTCGGTGTGACCGGCGGACTCGCCGCTGCCGACTCCCTTCCGGGACCGGTGCAGCGTGGGGTGGAAGCCGTCGCCCGCAGCGTCGGGCTCGAGGTCGGTGGCGCCGACCCGTCGAGTCCCGTGCCGCGCGATCACCCTGCGACCACGCGCGACGGAGATGCACCCGTCGTGACCGCACCCGGTCAGAGTGGCGCCACACCCGGCCAGACCGGCACCACACCCGGACAATCCGGCTCGGCGCCCGGCCAGACCGGCAGCACCCCGGGACAATCCAGCTCGGCACCGGGCCAGGCCCTTGCCGCGTCGACAGGGAGTCACGGCGATGCATAGGCGAAGAGGTCGAGGTCAGAGCGACGACCGCAGCGAACGCGGCGCGGCACTGGTCGAGTTCGCGCTCGTCGCGCCGCTCCTCTTCCTCCTGCTCTTCGGCATCGTCGAGTTCGGCATGGCCTTCAACGACTTCATCGCGGTTCGCAACGGAAGCCGAGAAGGTGCCCGGACCGCTGTTGTCAACGACGTCAATGGTGCCCCGTCATGCACGATCACCGGGTCGCCCGCAAATGCCGCAACGAAAGCAATCGTCTGCAAGACGAAGAGCCGGATCGGCCTCGACGAGGACGACGTGAAGGTCAGGATCTCGCTCGATGGTACGGCGATCGGCGACACGGTCACGGTGTGCGCGAGCTACCCGGTCCAATCAGGCAGTGGGCTCCTCGCTCCGTTGCTGAGCGGCAAGACGCTCACGAGCAAGGTCACGATGCGCCTCGAGCAGGTGCCGAAGTTCACCGGGTTCACCGAAGGCGGAACGGCATGCTGAAGCTCGCGATCCGCGATCGGGCGCGCGACGAGCGCGGACTGGTCGTCGTCTGGCTCTCGCTCATGATGGTGGTGCTCCTCGGAATCGCAGCACTCGTGCTCGACCTGGGTCACGCCCGCGAGACGAAGCGGGAGGTCCAGAACGCAGCCGACGCGGCCGCGCTC
>JBBRHS010000405.1:0-3056 GCA_038222385.1 Acidimicrobiia bacterium | reverse complement strand
TGCACGTCGCGCGCAGGAAGTTGCGGCCCGGCGGTGTGTTCGTCGCCGAGACCGTGAATCCGTACTCCCTGCCCGCGATGCGGATGTTCTGGCTCGACTTCACGCACCAACACCCCATCTATCCGGAGGCGCTGCTCGCGTGGTGCGCGCTCGTCGGCTTCGAAGACGGCCGCGTGCTCTTCCCGCTCGGCGTCGGCGAGCTCGATGCCGATCTTCGTTCCCAGGGTGAGTTCGCGGTCGTTGCCTCGGTCGGGTCCGGCGAGGCCGCGAGTGCCCCTTAGGACGACGTCGGTCCCCTCTGTCGGCGATCCCGGAGTGGAGCGAACCGGCGAGCCGGACACGTCCACGCCCGACGCTCTCCGCGTGCCGGCACGGACCACCGGTCGGGCGCGGCGCGCCGGGATCATGGCGGTCCAGGCGGCCGCCGTGGGCCTCGGGGCGCTCGCGATCGTCACGTGGCTCTACCGCCTGTGGGACCGGAGCCTCTCCGTTCCCTTCGAGAACGTCTATGACGCGCGGCAGGTCGCATCGTCGGTCAGGTCGTTGATCGACCACGGGCTGTTCGCCGAGAACCCGGCGCTCGGCGCCCCGTTCGGCCGCACTCGATTCGACTGGCCCGCGGCCGGCGAGCTGCTGCAGCGCGCCGTCATCGTCATGTTCGGGTTCGTCGACCGCCGCTACGGCGTCGTGATGAACGCATACTACGTGTTCGGATTCGCGGCTGTGGCGGTGGTCGCCTTCCTCGTGCTCCGGGTGCTGCGGTTCGGCTTCGTCGTTGCCGCGCCGATCGCCCTGCTGTATGCGTTCCTCCCGTACCACTTCTTCCACGGCGAGAGTCACCTCACCCGCTCGGCGTACTTCAGCGCTCCGCTTGCCGCGCTCGTGCTGCTCTCCGTGCTCTCGTTCCGGGGCACGTTGCTGCGCCACCCTCATCAGTTCCCGCGTTCGTGGTCGGGCCTGCGTCGCGACGTCCGTTGGATCCGAGTCGGCGGTGTGGTCGGGCTCGCCGCGGTCGTAGCACTGAGCGAGACCATGACAACGGTGTTCACGATCTGCGCGCTCACGATCGTCGCGGGGCTGGTGGCGATCCGCGATCGTTCTCCGGCGGTGCTCGTGATGGCGGGCGCGGTCGCGCTCACCATCGGCATCGTGTACGGCGCTGCGCTGCTGCCGAACCTCGCCTACTGGCACGACAACGGTCGGAACGCGAGCGCGGTGCGCCGGATCCCGATCGAACAGGAGCTCTACGGGCTCAAGATCTCCCAGCTGCTGCTGCCGATCCCGGAGCACCGATGGTCGCAGCTCCACTCGCTGCAACGCGACGCCACTGATCGCACGACGATCCCGTCGGAGGGCGGGCAGGGGCTCGGTGCACTCGGCGCGCTCGGATTCCTCGGCGCGCTCGTCGGTGTGCTCACCCGGGGTGTCCCGGCGCGCTCCACCCGGCCCGTCGAGGACCGGGGCCAGCTCTGGCGCCTCGCCGGCCTCCTCACCGTCGTCCTCGTACTCCTCGGCACGGTCTCGGGGCTGGCCCTGCTCGCGGCGGTCGGGGGCGCCGGACAGGTTCGAACCTGGGGCCGGGTCGTCGTGCTCATCGCCTTCTTCGCACTCCTCGTGGTGGCGATGGGTCTGGAGATCGCAGTGCGATGGCTCAAGGCCCGGGGCACCGCCGGCCTCGTGGGGGCATCCCTGCTCCCGCTCGCCGTGCTCGGGTTCGGCCTGTGGGACACGGCGGTGCCCGTCCGCTTCGACCAGGAGACCGAGGCGCCCAGGATCCAGGCCGCGAGCGAGTTCGTCGGCGAGATCGAGCGGCGTCTCCCTACCGATGCCGCCGTGTTCCAGCTCCCGGTCATTCCGTACCCCGAGTACCAGGCGCAGTACGCGCGGGTCTCCGACTACGAGCAGATGCTCCCGTACCTCGTGTCCCACGACCTGCGATGGAGCTACGGCGGCAACAAGGGGAGGCCGGAGGCCGACTGGCAGCAGCAGGTCGATTCGGCTGATCCCGCGCCGAGCCTCGCCGGCCTCCGTGGCCTCGGCTTCGACGGAGTCGTGCTCGACACCTGGCAGTACGACGACGGTGGGTCGGCGGCGATCGCCTCGCTCGAACGGGAGTTGGGTCCGGCGGATGTCGTGAGCTCGGACGATGCTCGGTGGCGGTTCTGGGATCTCCGGAGGGAAGCCTGGGTCGCGGGGCCGACCGGCGCCGAGGCCCGACGTGCGGCCCGCGACCTGGTCGGGTCCCTCGTGGGCGAGCTCCCAGCCGACGCCCGCGAGCGCTAGCCGACGACCGGACCCGTCGTCATCGCGGACGCGACCACTCGCGAGCGACCCACGAGCGCGGATCGCGCTTGACCGAGAGGTGGACGAGCAACTGCGCGACGAGACCGAGCGAGAGGAACTGCACACCCAGGATCACGAGCAGGACCCCGGCGATCAGCGCCGGTCGTTCGCCGATGGAGTGGCCCCAGACCTGCTGTTCGAGGAACAACCAGCTGAGGAGGGCCACCCCGGTCAACGAGAAGATGCACCCCACGCTCCCGAAGAGGTGCAGGGGCCGGTTGGCGTAGCTGGTGAGGAAGCGCACCGTGATCAGGTCGAGGAAGCCGCGCCAGAACCGTGAGCGGCCGAACTTGGACTGGCCGTGCAGGCGCGTCCGGTGTTCGACGTCGATCTCGCCGACTCGATAGCCCTGCCAGTGCGCGAGCACCGGGATGTAGCGGTGGAGCTCTCCGTACAGCTCGAGTGAGTCGGCGACCTGTCGCCGCATGACCTTGAACCCGCTGTTGAAGTCGCGTCCCTCGACGCCGGTCATCCGGGCCGTGACGCGGTTGTAGAGGCGCGACGTGGTGCGCTTCACAAAACGGTCCCGACGCGTCGAGCGCATTCCGGTCACGAGGTCGAGTCCGTGGTCGAGCGCGTCGAGCATGCGCGGGATCTCAGCTGGCTGGTCCTGGCCGTCGGCATCCATCAGCACGACGAGATCACCGTGACAGCGCATGAATCCCGCTGCGAGCGCGGCGCTCTTCCCGACGTTGCGCCGGAGCTGCAAACCG
>JBBRHS010000404.1:0-3062 GCA_038222385.1 Acidimicrobiia bacterium | reverse complement strand
GCGTGGATCGACGGCATCCTCGGGCGTGAGTACACCTGGTCCAAGACACCGCGCAGTGGTGCCGGTCAGAAGAACACGATCGCGTCCGAGCTGCGCGGCGAGGCCGAGCTGCACGGCGGACCCGTGGTGGCCGGCTCCGGGTCCCTCGGGGGCTCGTTCGGTGATCCGGTGCCGACGTGAACCGCCACATCCTCATGGTCACGACCCGCCTGACGCTCACGTTCGCGTCGGTGTTCATCGCGTTCAGCGTGCTCGTCGACCCCTGGCGAGAGTGGGAGGCGCGGGCGGTGACCGGCGTCCTGGGGGCGCTCGGCATCGACGGCGCGAGCCGCGCCTTCGGCAACGAGATCCTCGTCATCCCCAACTCGAGCACACCGTTCCTGGCCACGATCAGCCCCTCGTGCTCCGCGCTCGCTGCCGTTCTCACCTTCGCGGCGATCTCCCTGTTCCTGCTCCGGGGTGACCCGATCCGACGCTTCACGGCGTTCGTCGGCGCGTCGATGCTCGTGTTCGTCTGCAACGGCATCCGCATCGGGCTCTCGGTGCTCGTCGGCGTCTACACCGACTCGAACGGCCTCGTCGTGTTCCACGACTGGGTCGGGACCGCCTTTGGTCTCCTGTACGTACTCGGTGGCTTCACGCTCTACCTCTGGCTGCTCCTGCCGAGCAACCAGCTGCTCCTGAAGGAGGCAACCCGTGCTCGCTGACACCGTCCTCGACTTCGTCCTCATCGGCTGTGGGGTGATCGCGATCGTCGTCGCGATCATCTGGCGGGCCGGGAGTCGCCGTCGTCAGATCAGCCGGTTCGCCCGCCTGCTCGCATCGACCGACCCGCAGCGCCGGGCCGAGGCTGCCATCGGCCTCACCGAGCTCGGCCTCGACCGCTCGGCCCGGCCCCTGCTCGAGCACACGCGCACCGAGACCGATCCCGACGTCCGCGTCTGCATCGCCGCGGCCGTCGCCCGCCGCCAGTGGGAACCCGGTGGGCCTCCGGGAGTCACCCCGCTCCGCGAATGGGCCGCCGCCGAGCTCGCCGACCACGGGTACAACGTGACGAACTTCGGACCTGCGACGACCCGCCTCGCCGACATGGGTGGACCGCGGCTCCCGCAACCGCAGCAGTCGATCCAACCCGACGCGGTGATCGAAGGGCCGCCCCCCGCGGTGGTCTCCCCGACTGCCGGATCCACCGACGTCGCAGCCGGCGGTGCCGCATGAGCGCCGTGCTCGTCACCGGTGCGGGCGGTGCAGCAGGCGTTGCGGTGATCCGAGCGCTCGACGACCGCGGCGAACACGTGGTCGCTGTCGACACCGACCCGCTCGCGGCCGGACTCTTCCTCGCCGACGATCACGCCACCGTGGCTCCCGCAGGGAGTGACGAGTTCCTCGCCGGGATCGACGACGTCGTGAAGCGGTTCGACGTCGACGCGGTGCTCTGCACCATCGCCGAGGAGATGGTCGCACTCGCCGGACACCGATCGAACCTCGAAGACCTCGGTGCCGCGATCTGGCTGTCGCCGAGCGATGCCGTCAACCGCTGCATCGACAAGCTCGCCTTCGCCGACGCGATGACCGCAGCCGGCCTCCCGGTCCCGGCGACCGCATCGGCGGATGAGGCGCTGCGCGAATCCACCGTCGCCGGACCGTGGATCGTGAAGCCCCGACGAGGCCGCGGTTCGCGCGATGTGTACGCCGTCGACGACCTCGACGAGCTCGCCTGGGCGTCTCGCCGTGTGCGCGAGCCGATCGTGCAGACCCGACTCGAAGGCCGCGAGTTCACCGTCGACGTCCTCGTCGACCGCGACGGCGTCACCGCAGGCGCGATCCCGAGGTGGCGGCTCGCGACCAAGGCCGGCATCAGTACGCAGGGCCGCACGTTCTCCGACCCGATGGTCGCGACGGTCGCGTCTGGGGCCGCGGAGTCGCTCGGCCTCCGGGGTCCGGTCAACGTGCAGGGCTTCGTGGCCGACGACGGCGACGTCTCGCTCGTCGAGGTCAACCCCCGCTTCTCCGGTGGCCTCCCGTTGACCCTCGCGGCCGGCGCCGACATCGTCGGCGAGACGCTGCGCGCCACTCGCGGGCGCCCGGTCCGGGCCGATCACCTCGATTTCGAACCGGGCGTCACGATGACCCGCCACCTCGCCGACGTGTTCCTCCGATGAACGAACCCCGGCCCGCACCACCTTCGGTGCTGGTGCCCTTCGGCACCCGACCCGAGATCGTGAAGCTCGCGCCGGTCGTCACTGCGTTGCGCGCCGCGGGCGGGAGCGTCCGCACCGTGGCCACCGGCCAACACACCGACCCCGGCCTCGCCGACGCGTTCTTCTCCGACCTCGCGCTCGAGCCCGACGTCCGTTGGGACCTCCCGACCGGCTCCGAGTCGGAACGCGTCGGCGCGATGCTCACCGCCGCGTTCGACGAGCTCACTCGCGCGCCACGGCCCGACGCGCTCCTGCTCCTCGGCGACACGTACACCGTGCCGCTCTTCGCGCTCGCGGCGCGTCGTCACAGAGTGCCGGTGGTGCACCTCGAAGCCGGCCTCCGGTCGTTCAACGACGAGTCGGTCGAGGAAGGCAACCGTCGCGCGGTCGCCGGTCTCTCGGCGTTCCACCTCGCGCCCACGACCCTCGCGTCGCACATGCTCGAAGCCGAAGGGATCCCGACCGAACGCATCGCAGTCGTCGGCAACCCGGTCACCGACAGCCTCCGCCGCTTCGGTCCGCGCCCCGTCGCCTTGGCCAAGCGGCACGGCATCGTCGTGACCGCCCACCGGGCCACCAACGTCGACGACCCCGAGCGGCTCCGCACCCTCGTCGAGCTCGTGACCCGTCTCGGCGCGGAGCTCGGTCCGGTGCGCTTCCCGCTCCACCCGCGGACGCGTGATCGTCTCGTCGGCTCCGGGCTCCTCGATCAACTCGCACGTGCGTCGGGCGTCTTCGTCGAGCCACCCCTGCGCTACGGGCAGATGCTCGAAGCCGTCGCCGGCGCGCGCGTGGTGGTCACCGACTCGGGTGGACTCCAGGAAGAAGCCGCGTGGTTCGGGGTGCCGGTGGTGGTGCTCC
>JBBRHS010000403.1:0-3066 GCA_038222385.1 Acidimicrobiia bacterium | reverse complement strand
TCCGACGAGCTCGTGATCGTGAGCATCGCCTGGAGGTGGTCGAGGGCGCGGTCGGGATCCATGCCGAGCACGTGCTGGAACGCGTCGCGGCCCCACCGCATGATCAACGGCGACTTCGACGCCAGCCCGCTCGCGAGCTCGGTGACGGCCGCGTCCAGCTCGGTCACCGACACGACGCGCGTGACGAACCCGATGCGCTCGGCCTCCGCCGCGTCGACGCGTCGCCCGGTGGCCATGAGCTCGTAGGCCCGTTTGGGCGGCATGCTGCGCAGCAGCGGCACCGTGATCATGTACGGCCACAACCCGACGTTGATCTCGGGGGTCCCGAACTGCGCGTCGTCGGCCGCGATCACGAAGTCGCACGCGAGGGCGAGGCCGAACCCGCCGGCGAGCGCGTACCCGCGCACCCGGGCGATCGTCGGTTTGCCGAGCGACCAGAGCTCACGGAAGAGGTCGGCGAGCAGTCCCCGCCCCTCGTGGGCGGCGGTCGGGCCGTCGGTGCCGGCGATGCCGCCGAGGTCGGCGCCCGAGCAGAAGGCCTTGTCGCCCGCACCGGTCAGCACCACGACGCGCACGGAGTCGTCGGCCTTGGCCTCCGCGACGCCCTCCCGGAGGCCCAGCATCACCTCGAACGACATGGCGTTGCGACGTTCCGGTCGCTCGATCGTCAAGCGGGCGACCGGCCCGTCCACCTCGTAGCGGAGGTCCTCCACCGGCTGCTCCTCACCCCGATCGCGGCACCCGAGCCTCTTCCGGCCGCATCGTAGGTGGGCCCGATGGCCTAGATCCCCGGAAGCGGGCGACTGGTACTTTCCACCAGTGGCATTGGGAGCAGGGATCGCTCACCACGTGGCAGAACCGGGCACGGACGCCGCGGAAGGTGATGGAAGCCGTACCGCGGCGTCGGTGACACGCGCGGCAGGCTGGCGGGTCCCCTCGGGCACGACCACCCTTTCGGGTCTCCCCGACGCCTGGATCGACGGCGCACTCGTCCCCTCCGACCTCATCACGGCCGGCACGCCGGCCGACGACGCGGCCGACTCCCGGGATGCGCTCGAGGTACGGCACGCTGAGCTCGCCGAGTTCGGCCGGTCCGAAGCGATGATCCGCCGCTGGCGAGGCTGGTCCTTCCTGCGCAGGAACCGTGCCTCCGAAGCCGACGGTTCCTCCGAACCGGTTTCCTCCGACGCCCCGGCCGACCTCGATCTCGTGGCGCTCGCCGCCGAAGACGATCTCCTGCTCGACGCCGACGAACACGTGTGGACCGACCTCACGCTGGCCGCGCTCGAGGAGACCGACTCCGACGATGCCTGGACACCCGTTCCCGATCGGTCCGGACCTGGGGCCGAGGTGCACGGGGGTCCCTGGTCGGCCCTCGCGGAGGAACTGCAGGGAGCCGAGCATGGCTCCACGGAACCCGCACCCGACACCACCCCGTCGACGACACTCGAACTCGAAGAAGAGTTCTGGGCGAGAGGAACACGATGAGTCCCGGCTGGCTGCAACGACGCAAGGAACGCGCCCACGAAGAAGCGGCCGTCGACGAGGAACCGATGGCAATGCTCGACCTGAGCGCCTACGAACTCCCACCTGAACGACTCGGAGCCTTCCGCGACGCCGTGGCGGCTCGAACGGCGACCGACGACGACTGGGCGAAGGCCGCACGCGACCTCGAAGGCTGAGTCGCCGATCGGCGCGATATCCCTCGTTGTGAGGGACCGACGGCCTACCGTGGCGCGATGGTCGAGGTCGTCGCGCTGCTGCTGGCCCTCGTGATCGTGCCCGTCACGGGTGGGAGCTTCCGCCGCCTCTCGCGACTCGAGTTCGATGCGCCGGGGCTGCTGTTCACGGGCCTCGCGATCCAGGTGGTGGTCGAGTTCACGCCGCTCATCCCGAAATCACGGGCCGACGACCTCGGGTTCGCGCTCCTGCTCGGGTCGTACGTGTTGATCCTCTCGTTCGGCCTCCTGAACCTGCGCATCACCGGGATGTCGATCATCGTCATCGGGATCTCGTTGAACGTGCTCGTGATCGCACTCAACCAGGGCATGCCGTACCGGGTCACTGCCGGTGACGGACTCGAGACCAGTGCGAAGCACCGACCCGAACGCGAAGACGACATGCTCAAGATCCTCGACGACCGCATCATCATCCCGGGCCCGCTCGCACAGACGGTGTCGTTCGGCGACCTGATCCTCGCGCTGGGTATCGTCAACGTCGCCTACAGCGGGAGCCGGCGCGTCCGACGGAGCGCACGCGTGTCCCGCGGACCATCCGAGCCCGGCTTCGACTCCGCGGCCCGCTCGGCGGCCACGGCCGACACCGGGCCGACACCGCGGATCCCGTTGCCTTCCAACGGTGCCACCGCGCCGCAGATCGACCTGGTGTCGGCGGAGCAACCCGAACCGGTTCGCAGCGGAAACCGTCGCTGAGCCGCGTGCTCTCCGGGGCTGGGTTCAGCGGACGCCGGCCGGAACCGGGCGACGTTCGAGCACCCGCTCGAGCGACGCGAGCACCCGCGGGTCGTAGACGTAGCCCGGCCCCGAGTACAGCGCTTCGATCGCACCGTTCTCGAGCCGCGCCTGACCACCTTCGCTGAGCTCGTCGTACGCGCTGGCGACCCGCAGTACCTGGCCGCTTACCGAGGTCCAGGAGCGCTCCGCGCCACCGAAGGGGTGCGGGTCGGGTGAGAGCAGCTCCGCCGCCGGCGCGAGGAACTCGGCCTGGCGGAGCATCTCGGCACTCGCCTGCGCCACCTCGGACGACTCCACCGGCCGACCGAGGACCGACGGGTCGTCGAGACAGACATGACCGATGTGGTGCAGGAGCGAAGCCGCCTCGAGGTACTCGAGGTCGCGCGGGTCGAGACCGAGGTCTCGGCCCATCGACAGTGCGAGCGCCGCGACCCGCTCGGCGTGACCCTCCCGCACGAGGCCGCCGAGCTCCGGCACGATCGACAGCGCGCGCAACGTCTGGGTGTAGGTGCGACGAATCGCGGCGAGGCGTTCGAACGAGTACCACGCCGCCAGGAGCGGGACGCTGAAGAACAGCGGACCCCAGAGGCCC
>JBBRHS010000402.1:0-3105 GCA_038222385.1 Acidimicrobiia bacterium | reverse complement strand
GAGACCGTTCGCGCCCGGGTAGGTCGCGTCGACGTTGGTGGCAACGAATCGGGCACCGGCCCGCACCGCGGCCGAGGCGCGGTCGAGCTCGTCGAAGTCGAACGTCGGGTGGAAACCGACCACCACCGCGTCGGCGGGGCCCCGGTCGACCACGAGGTATCCCTCGGCCTCGAGCGCCTCGATCACACCGAGCCCCGCACACGCGAGGACCCGCGCGCCCGGAGCAAGGTCCTCTCGGAGGAGGGCGGCGGCAGCCTGGGCGCTGGTCACGACGTCGTCGTCTCCCGCGTCGACACCCATCGCCCCGAGCTGGTCGACGATCGAACGGGGGGTTCGGCTCGAGTTGTTGGTGAGGTAGGCGATCCGGTGTCCTGCGGCACGGAGGGCCGTGATCGCGTCGGCGGAGCCGGCGATCGGCTCGTGGCCCAGCCACAGCACGCCGTCGAGATCGCAACAGATGAGCCGACTCACGTGAAGGTGCTCACCGCATCCGGAGGGCGCGGTCGAGCGCACGGCGGTAGTCGCCGGATTCGGGACGCATCGCGACCGCGAGCTTCAGGTGGCGGCGGGCACCGACCTGGTCGCCCCCACGGAGCAGGCAGAGCCCGAGTCCGAAGTGCGCGTAGTCGTTGACGGGATCGAGTTCCACCGAACGCTCGAACTCCGCGGTGGCCGCGGCCAGGTTGCCGGCCCGGTAGTACGCCCGGGCGAGCGTCTCGCGCACGCTCGGCGTGTCGGGCTCGAAATCCCGGGCCCGCTCGAGAGCGACGACCGCGGCGTGGATGTTCGCCTCCGCGAGCAACCGTGATCCCTCCTGATACGCCTGGAACGCCCGGTACCCGTCGTCGTACCCGTCGTCGCCGTGTCGGTGGTTTGGGCTCGCTCCGAGATCGGCGTCCATGAGGTGCTCCGGATGGGTGTGCGAGAATCGTCGCGTCTTCGAAAGCTTCGGCGGAGTGCCGCCTCGAAGGGAACCCCGACGTGCCCCGATTTCTTCCGTTCCGCGGCTTGCGTTACACCACCGACGACCTCGCCGCGGTGGCCGCACCACCCTACGACGTGATCGACGACGACGAACGCGCGGTGCTCGCCGATCGCCACGTCCGCAACGCGGTCCAGCTGATCCTCCCCGACGGTCCCGCGGAGTCGCGGTACGAGACTGCTGCCGCGCTGCTCGCCGACTGGCAGGGCGAGGGGTTCCTCGCCGGCGACCCCGAACCCCGCTTCTATGGCTACCGGATGCGCTTCCGCGACGACACCGGTCGCGAGCGCATCACCGACGGCATCCTCGGCGCGCTGGAGCTGCCCGAGGCTGCGGGCACCGGCGACGTGTTGCCGCACGAGCGCACCCTACCGAAGGCCAAGAGCGACCGCCTCGCACTGCTCCGGGCGACGCGGGCGAACCTCGATCCGATCTGGGGACTCTCTCCCGAAGCCGGACTCAGCGCGCTCGCCGCAGGTGGCACACCCCTCGCGAGCTGCACCGATACCGACGGCGTCGAGCACTCGATCAGCGCGATCGACGATCCTGCGTCGGTGGCGGCCATCGAAGCCGCGGTGGCAGGCTCGCCCGTCGTACTCGCCGACGGCCACCACCGTTTCGAGACTGCGATCAACTACCGCAACGAACAGCGCGCCGCGGGCGTCGCCCGCCCGGGCGACGCCGCCATCATGTGCCTCGTCGTCGAGCTCGCCGACGACCAGCTCTCCGTGCAGCCGATCCACCGGCTCCTGAGCAGCGTTCCCGCCGGGTTCGACCTCCGGGCGGCACTCGCGGACCACGCCACGCTGAGCGACGCGGGCCCGAACACCGCCGAAGGTGTCGCCGCGTTGTCGGCCCGCATGCGGACCGAGGGTGGTCTCGGTCTCGTCGACGCGTCGGGCCTCGCATTCGTGGCCCCGCACGACACCGACCCGGGCACGAGCGACGCGGCCAGGTTCGAAGCCGCGGTCACGCCCGCGCTCCCCGAGTCGGTCGAGGTCTCCTACCGCGACGACGCTCCAACGTGCGCGGCGCTCGTCGACAAGGGGGTCGCCGCCGCGGCACTGCTGCTGCGTCCGGTGACCGTCGCCCAGATCCGCACCACGGCCGACGCCCGCGCCCGCATGCCGCAGAAGACCACCTTCTTCGCGCCGAAGCCCCGAACCGGCGCCGTCTTCCGCCTCCTCGACCTGCCTTGATGGCTCGCGCTAGTTGACGTCCCAGACGGGTGCCGACTCGAGCAGCTTGCGGAGATCGCCGGGGCCGGAACGCTCCTGCGCGGCCACCAGCTGCTGTTGCACCTGCGCCTCGTAGGTCGGACGGCTGACGTCGCGGAAGATCCCGACCGGCGTCGGCACCGTGGGCTGGTTCGCGAGACGGGAAAGGGCGAACGCGACGCTCGGGTCGGGTCGGTGCTCGTCGTGGACGAGAAGCGCGTCGGCCCCGACGTCGGCGACGTTCACCACTTCGGCTTCGCCGTAGGAGTTCAGGCGAACGCCGAGCTCCTTGTCGTCGCCGAATCGGATGGGCTCACCGTGTTCGAGCTCGATGAGCATCCCGGCGCGGACGTCCTTCTTGAGGATCTGATCGAAGGCGCCGTCGTTGAACACGTTGCAGTTCTGATAGATCTCCACGAACGCGGCGCCCTGGTGGTCGTGGGCCCGCTTGAACACCGACTGCATGTGCTTGCGGTCCAAGTCGTGGGTCCGGGCCACGAACGTCGCCTCCGCGCCGAGCGCGAGCGACAGCGGGTTGAACGGGTAGTCGAGCGAACCGAACGGCGAGCTCTTCGTGACCTTGCCCATCTCGCTCGTGGGCGAGTACTGACCCTTGGTGAGGCCGTAGATCTGGTTGTTGAACAGGAGGATCGTGAAGTTCACGTTGCGGCGCAACGCGTGGATCAGATGGTTGCCACCGATCGAGAGGCCGTCGCCGTCGCCGGTGATCACCCACACGTCGAGCTCGGGCCGCGCGATCGCGACTCCGGTCGCCACTGCGGGAGCGCGGCCGTGGATGCTGTGGATCCCGTAGGTGTTCATGTAATAGGGGAACCGGCTCGAGCACCCGATGCCCGACACGAACACCGTGTTCTCGGGCCGGACTCCGAGCTCCGGCATCATCAG
>JBBRHS010000401.1:0-3110 GCA_038222385.1 Acidimicrobiia bacterium | reverse complement strand
CGACGGCGCAGCCTCGCGGCGCTGCGCGCCGCGGGGGCCGGGCCCGCGGTGCTGCGTCGGGCGACGATGCTCGAGGTCGCGGGCCCCCTCCTGGCGGTGGCCGCCCTCGGCACGGCGAACGGGATCGCGGTGGGGATCGCGTTCGCAGCGATGTCCGACGCGCCGGTCCGTCCGGGGTGGTTCGGTCTCGCGCTCGCGGCGGGACTCGTCATCGGGCTGTGGCTCGCGGTGACCGCGATCGCGTTGCCGGCGGTGGCGCGCGCGTCGTCGCTGCGCGAGCTGCGAACCGCCTGATGGGCGAATCCCTAGAAGTCGATGCCCGAGAGGTCGGAGAGCCAACCCTCCGATCGGCGGATGGCCTCCCGCCAGCGGTCACGATCGAGCGGTGGGCCCGGGTCGATCCGGGCGCGGGGTGACCACGTCGCCGCGAGGTCGTCTTCGCTCGTCCAGATCCCGATCGCGAGACCGGCGAGGAACCCGGCGCCGACGGTGGTCGCCTCCTCGACCGGTGAGATCTCCACCGGCTTCTGCGTCGCGTCGGCCAGTGCCTGCACGAAGGTGGGGTTGGCCGTCATCCCGCCGTCGACCCGCAACGTCGGGATGAGCAGGTGCGCGTCGGCCTCCGCCGACTCGACGAGGTCGGCGCCCCGCTGGGCGATGCCTTCGAGCACGGCGCGCACGAGCTCGGCGCGCCCCGTGCCACGGGTCAACCCGAGGACGGTGCCGCGCGCGCCGTAGTCCCACTGAGGGGTGCCGAGGCCGAGGAGGGCGGGGACGTAGACGACGCCGCCGGTGTCGGAGCACTGTTGCGCGACCTCGTGCGACTCTGCCGCGGTCGAGAGCACGCCGAGGTCGTCTCGCAGCCACTCGACGTTGGTCCCCGCCGACAGCATGATCGCCTCGATACCCCAGGTGTCGTGACCCGCGTTGCGCCACGCGCTGATCGGGAACGACCCGGCCGGGCCCCGGGTCTCGAAGGCGGGGCGGTCGGGACCGAGGCACACGTCGAGCATCCCGCCGGTCCCGAACGTGATCTTGGCCAGCCCGGGCCGCACGCAGCCCTGGCCGACGAGCGACGCCTGCTGGTCGCCGGCCCGTGCCGCGAGCGGCGGCGCGCCGGTGAGCGCCGACGCCTCGCCGACGACGCCCGCGGTGTCGACGAGTCGGGGCAGCGACGCCTCCGGGATGCGCAGGAGCTCGAGCAGCTCCTGGTTCCACGAGTGGTGGTCGTCGGCGAGCAGTCCGCTGATCCCCGCGTTGCTCGCGTCGGTGACGTGCACCGCGCCGTCGGACAGCACCCAGGGGATCCACGAGTCGACGGTTCCGCAGCACAGGTCGCGGGTGCGGTCGGGATCGGCGGTGTCGAGGAGCGCCTCGAACTTCGTCGCCGCGACGTTCGGCGCGAGCCGGTATCCCGACGCTTGCAGCTCGAGGCACCGCCCGAGCGTGCGCAGGTCCTGCCACCCGATCCCCGGCCCGACCGGCTCACCGGTCGCCCGGTCCCACACGATCGCCGAGCCCCGCTGGTTCGCGATCCCGACCGCCTCGACCGCGTCACCGTCGGCGAGCGCGGCCCGCGCGGTGTCGCGCGCGGCGTCGGCCATCGCACCGGCATCGAACTCCACCAGACCCGGTGCCGGGGAGTCGGGCAGCAACGATCGCTTGTGCTCGTGCGCGACCGTCGCGTCGGGGCGCACGATCGCGCTCCGCACCGAGCTCGTCCCCACGTCGACGACCAACACACTCACGCCCACCACCCCCGAACCCGACCCGCGCCGCCGGCCCGACCGGACGCGAAGTTCGGCGCGTTTCGGCACTCATGCGACCAGAACGCGCCGAACTCTGCGGGGGGAGCGGGGGCAGCGGGCGTATTGGAGGCGGCGGGGGTTCGGGGGGTCATGACCAGGTGGTGGTGGCACCGCCGGCCCAGGGGTCGGGGAGGCCGAGCTTGCCCGGGTTGAGGATCCCGTTCGGGTCGAGCGCGGTCTTCATCGCCTCGAGCACCGCGAAGCTCCCGCCGAGTGCGTCGCGCACGAAGCGGGCGCGGTTGAGGCCGATGCCGTGATGGTGGCTGAGCGCCCCACCCTCTGCGAGCACCACGCGCGTTCCGGCGTCCCACGCGGCGCGGTAGTACGCCTCGCGCTGATCCGGCGGCGGCGCGCCCGCGAACGTGAAGTAGAGGCAGGCGCCGTCGGTGTAAGCGTGCGACTGGTGGGCCGATGCGGTGAGCGTGTGCTCCACCGCGGTGATCGCGGCGGTCGCCCCCTTGTAGACGCGCGTCGCCGCGGCCCAGGGCACCGTGATCTCCATCGTGTCGACCACGAAGCCCCGTCGGATCAGGCGTTCGAGCGCGCTCACGTCGTTACGGTGCGCGAGCCACGTGTCGAGGAGGCCGGCGTCGAGCACCGCGGCACCCGCGCACTCCTCGGCGACGACGGCGAGCGTGGCATCGATGATCGCGGGGTCGCCTTCGTCGAGCACGAGCAACGGGTGCAGATCGCCCGTACCGAAGCTCCGTTCGCCCTCGATGGCGTCGTAGAGGCGCAGCACCGCGGGCGTTGCCCCGCGGCGCAGGATCCGACGGCAGGCCTCGAGGCCGGCGTCGAAGTCGGGCCATCCGTACGCGGCGCGCCGGTCGGTGGCGGGCTTCGGGTGCAGCCGCAGCCGGGCACCGGTGATGATCCCGAGTGTGCCCTCCGAACCGACGAACACCTGGTCGAGGTCGGGGCCGACTGCGGCCCGTGCGTTGCCGCCGGTGTGGATCTGGGTGCCGTCGGCGAGGGTCACGTCGAGGCCGACGACCATGTCTTCGATCTTGCCGTAGCGGGTCGAGAGTTGCCCGGCGCCGCGGCAGGCGAGCCAGCCGCCCACGGTCGACAGGTCGATCGACTGGGGCCAGTGGCCCACTGTCACATCGTGCTCGGCGCGCAGCGTGTCCTCGAACCAGGTCCCGAACGTGCCGGCGCGTACGTCGACCACGAGTGAGGTGTCGTCGACGTCGACGATGCCGTCGAGTCCGCAGAGGTCGAGGAGCACGCCGCCGTGGAGCGGGATGCTCGCGCCGCACACCCCACTGCGACCCGCTGCCGCCGTCACCGGCACGCGCGCGT
>JBBRHS010000400.1:0-3122 GCA_038222385.1 Acidimicrobiia bacterium | reverse complement strand
CCGGTTCCAGAGCATCTCGTCGGCATCTGCGATCGCCATGAGCTCGTCGTCGGGTGGGGTGGCGACGAGGTCGACGAACCGGAGTGACCACACCGCCGCCAGACCGTCGTACAGGGCTCGCCGCGTGACGGCACCGCGGGCGAGAAGGATCCGTCCGAGTTGGCCACCGACGCGTCGCTGCTCGACCAGGGCGTCGGCGAGCGCGTGACGCTCGAGCACACCTCGGGCCCGCAGCTCCTCACCGATCAGGCGTGACATGGCTCAACTCCCCCCGGCGGTCTCGAACACGCGGATCGACCCGCTCCGACAGACGACCTGGGCCGAGTCCTCGAACGATGGATTCGCGGCCAAGGAGCGGGACACCGCGTCGGTCGGATTGGTCGGGTCGACGAACACGTAGCGCGTGCGGGTCGGGTGCGCCAGAGCGTCGTTCCAACGGTTCTTGCCGATGAAGGGCGCGACGATCCGGTCGACGGTCCCGATGGCCGGGAGCAACGGATGGACCGAGTCGTCGATCAGGATCTTGCCGTCGGTTCCGTTCTCACGGAGCCAGGAGGCACAGGCCATGTCGTTGCGACCGACCACCTTCTGCTCGCGTGCCTCGGCGATCACGCCGACGTCATCGGTCTGTGACCACTGCGCGAGCACCCCGCCGACGAGCGCGATCGCAATGAGCGAGGCGATCACGGTTCGGGACCGCTTGGTGGGTGCGACCACGGGTGCGACACCGGCGGACAACTGGCGTACACCCCAGGCGGGCGTCGCGGGTGCGAGGCGTCCCTCGGATGGGCGCGGCCGCAACCCCCGGCCCTGGATCGCCGCAACGCCGAGCCCCGCGAACAACGCCAAGCCGGCGACCGCGGCCACCCCGAAGCGGAGGTTGTAGAGGCCGAGATCAGGACGGCTCTCCGGCCGGAGTGCGATCTGGCCGGTGGAGAGGGACAGCAGGTAGAAGCCGACCGGAACGACCACGAGCAGCCACGGCGACAGGCCCCAGAAGCGGAAGCGGGACCGCCACGCCCAGATCACCATCCCCACCACACCGGCGACGATGAGCACCCAACCCGCGCCGCGCACCGTGGCCGTGAAGAGTGTGCCGATGCTGTGGCCGAGGTCGCCCTGATCGGGGAGCAACCCACGTCGGGCGAGCTCCGCCTGCTGCGCCTGCGCCGAGTACGAACCCCGCTGGAACTCGAGCGGGTCGCCCCAGTGCACCCAGTTGAACCAGAACCACCACAGCGCGCCGCAGAGCGGCAGCACCACGAAGCTCCGGGTGGCTCGCCACGCGTAGCCGAGTTGACGCCACCGCGCGAACGACACCACTGCCACGAACACCGATGCCGCGGCCACGAACGCCCAGCCGTCGTACCGGGAGAGCACGGCCGCGAGCGCAGGCACTCCACACAGGACGGCGATCTCCCCACCGGATGCCGGCTTGGGCCGGACCGCCCAGCGGGTCAGCGCGTACGTCATGGTGATGAGCGATGCGTACAGCACGGGTTCCGTCACCGCCGTCGAGTGGAGGTAGAGCATCGCCGGGGTGAGGGTCGCGAGCAGTGCCGCGGTCCAGCTCGCGAGGCGTGAGCGGACGAGCGTGTAGACGATGCCGTAGATCCCGAGCGCTTCGATGACCAGGCAGATCACCCCGACGGGCACCGGCGCCCAACCCGAGATCCACAACCCACGAACTGCCGCGAACGGAGCCGACGCGAGGTGCTGGAGCGGGAGCCACACCGTGCCGATCTGCACGAAGCCGTGGTTCGGCCCGTCGAGCAAGCGGCGGGCAATCGTGATGTGCGACCGGGCGTCGGGGTACGCCAGCATCAGGTCCTGCGCCGACGCCCAGGTCGCGGCGAGGATCCCGGCGATCGCGACCACCAGGGCCACGCCGACGGGTCCGGTGAGCACACCGACCAGGCCGCGGTTGGAGCGCTGCGGTTCCTCGACCAGGTGGTCGAGCGGCTGGCGGCGCTCGAAGGGAATCGGCTGTGCGACGACTTCGTCGTCGACGAGGGTCATGCCGTCATCCATGACTCGAACGGATCCATGCGACGCAGTCTGGATTGCCCGGGTGTCCACTCGGATTCCGGCACGTAACAGTTTGTGGTCGAACGCGCGACGTGTCGTGACGCGGAAGCGCGCGGAACATGACCGGCGTCACGTCGGCGAGCGGATTCGCCACGTTCGACATCGCGTGACGGTCGGCCTGAGTGCCCGGTTCGACGCGTGCGCGTCATGACCGTGGAGCACGAGTTCACGCACTGGAAATCTCCCCGCGCGGCGGTACGCTGCGCCTCATGGATCACCAGTCCGGCGACACGCTCCTCGCAGCCGACATCGACGAACGGGTCGCCGACCTGCTGGCTGCGCACGACCCGAAGGCGACCGACGCGTTCGTCTTCCGCGGCGCGCAGTACGACCGGGGCCTGGCGTGGCTCTGGTTCCCGGAGGGCTTCGGCGGGCTCGGTGCGCCGGCGGGGTTGCAGCGCGGTGTCGAGGCGAAGCTCCGGGATGCCGGGGCCAACTACGCGTCGGTCGGCTGGAACGGCTTCGGCCTGTTCCTCGCTGCACCCACGATCGTCGCCCACGCCGACGACGCACTGAAGGCGCGCCTGTTGCGGCCGCTGTTCACCGGCGAGGAGGTCTGGTGCCAGCTCTTCAGCGAGCCGGGTGCGGGCAGCGATCTCGCGAGCCTCGCCACCCGGGCCGTGCCCGACGGCGACGAGTGGGTGGTCAACGGCCAGAAGGTGTGGAACACCCTGGCCCACGTCTCCGACCGCGGGATGCTCGTGACCCGAACCGACCCCGACGTGCCCAAGCATCGGGGGATGACCTACTTCGCGCTCGACATGCACGCGGCCGGGGTCGAGGTGCGACCGCTCCGTCAGATGACCGGCGAGGCCGAGTTCAACGAGGTCTACCTCTCCGACGTGCGCGTTCCCGACGCCGATCGCATCGGCGATGTGAACGACGGGTGGCGGGTCTCGATGACCACACTGATGAACGAGCGGGTCACCATCGGCGGCGCGGTCGCGGGCCGCGGCTCGGGACCGATCGGCGACGCGCTGCAGGTCTGGGAGGAGCACCCCGAGCGGCACGACGCCGTGCTGCGCGACCGGCTC
>JBBRHS010000399.1:0-3122 GCA_038222385.1 Acidimicrobiia bacterium | reverse complement strand
GAGTTCGCGGGGGGCGCCGACCTCCGCGAGAAGACCCGCCGATTCGCGCTGGTGAACTACGACACTCCCGAAGGCGATTTCAAGGAGAGCGTCGACGCCTTCCGAGGTGAGTTGCGCAAGCGCGACGTGAAGCTCTCGGCGAACGTCACCTACTTCCTCGACACGAACAAGTTCCAGGAATCGGCGCGCACCGTGATCGCCAAGCTGCGCGACGCGAACGTGACCACCGTGATCTTCGCCGGCGACCCGCTCACGCCGATCTACCTCACCAAGGAGGCGACCGCGCAGGGTTGGTTCCCCGAGTGGATCCCCACCGGGACGCTGCTCGACGACACCAACTTCTTCGCCCGCCAGTACGACGACCAGCAGTGGAGCCACGCGTTCGGTGCTGTCAACGGCCCGGTGCGCGTTCCGCAGGACCAGTTCGACGGGTACGCGATCTGGGAGTGGGCCTACGGCGACGCGCCACCCGCGAAGGCAACGGCCGTGCTCATCGCCGGTGCGGTGCAGCAGATCATGACGGGGATCCACCTCGCCGGCCCCGACCTCACTGCCGAGACGTTCCGCGACGGGCTGTTCCGGTTCCCGCCCGCCGGCGGCGGCCCGACTCAGCCGCGCGTCTCGTGGGGGTACCACGGCTCGAAGGAAGCCGACTACTCCCCCTTCGACGACTCCACCGAGATCTGGTTCGACGTCGACGCGACCGGCAAGGACGAGATCGGCATCACCGGCACCGGCATGTACCGCTGGTCCGACGGTGGCAAGCGCTACCGCCCGGGTAACTGGCCCGACTCCCCGACGCGCGCCTTCCGCGAGGAGGGAGCGGTGACCGAGTTCGAGGAACGCCCACCCGAGGATCGGGCGCCGGAGTACCCTCCGCCGAATCTCTGACCCACGGATCGGCGAAACGAACGGGGGAGCAGATCCCGTTCTGGTCAGGTTCTCGCCGTGCTGGGCGGCAGCACCTGACCGGACGAGGGCTCAGGGAACCTTGACCCAGCCTTTGCCCTCGACGTGGTGGCGGACGACGCGGGCGGGGTTGCCGACCGCGACGGAGTAGTCGGGGATGGTGCCGGTGACGATCGACCCGGCGCCGATCACAACGTTGCGGCCGATCGTCGCGCCGGGGAGCACCACCGTGCCGTGCCCGAGCCACGCGCCCGAACGGATCACGACCGGGCGCGGTGCCGCGAACTGGCGACCGGGTGGCAACGACGTGTCCTCGTAGCCGTGGTTCGCGTCGGTCACGTAGACGTGGTGGCCGGTCCACACGTCGTCGCCGATCTCGATGCTGCGATGGCCGACGATCCCGCTTCCCTTCCCGATGACGCACCGGGCTCCGATCGAGATCACGGGATCGTGGTCGGGCACGTGGCCGGGCATCACCCCGGCCGAGAGGGTCGCGTACGGGCCGACGACCGTGCCCGCGCCGATGTGGATGTACGGCTCGCCGTAGAGCGCAGCCACCGGGAACACGATCGCCGAGCCGTCACCGAAGTGGCCGAACGCCTGGGCACGCCGTTGTCCGGGGCCGATGGTCGCTCGTCGGCCGAGTTCGTCCCACCCGTGTTGGAGCAGCGTCGCGAGCGCGGCCCGACCTCGACGACCGATGATGCCGCGCGACGCCGTTGGGGGGTGCACGGCCGCACCCTACCGGGTCAGTCGAGCGCGAAGCCCACGCCGTCGAGGTAGGTGCGCCAGGCGTCTTCGTCGAACGCATCGTCGCCGCTGGTGCTCTGCAACGCCCGCAACGAGGTGCCATCGGTACCGCACGCGGCCGAGGGAGCGTCGAGCGGGAGATCGAGGTCGAACCCGGGTTCCACGTCGATGATCGTCGGGACGAGGCTCGCGCCGATGTTGTTGGCGTTGCGGTCCCGCAGCGTGAGGTACCACGGTTCGGAACCGAAGGGGAGCGGTCCCTCGCTCGGCGCCCCGAGGAACTGCCACTCGATGAACCGGAGGATCGAGGTGTGGTCGTAGGTTCGGTGGTCGACGAAGCCCGGCTTCGCGTACGGAGACGCCATGAGCGTGGGAACGCGGAAGCCGGCTTGGGTGAAGTCGTTCGCGTCGTCGGCGCTCGAGCGATCGTCGGGAAGGTGGGGCGGGGCGACGTGGTCGAAGAACCCACCCCACTCGTCATAGGTGACGATGAACACGCCGTTCTCCCAATGGGGAGACTCCACGAACGCCTGGAAGACGTCGCGGAGGAAGCGCTGGCCGGCGCGTACATCGGCGAGCGGGTGGTCGTCGCACTGGTTCACGCCAAAGAAGTTCGGGTCCACCATCGTGACGTTGGGCAGTGTCCCGTTGGCACAGCTCTCGTAGTACTGCGCGATCGGACTCGAGTAGCTCAGGCCCCGCTCGCCGAAGAGGGCGAGGAACGGGAGGTCGGAGTAGAAGTACCGCGACGGCACGTCCGCGGCCGCGAGCTTGTCCCAGATCAGCGGCCACCCCCAGCCTCCGGGATCGGGGGAGAAGGCGTTCGACTTGTTGCCCCCGGACTGCGCGGAGTGCAGGTACTCGCGGTTGGGGTACGTCGGCCCGAGTACCGACGCGTGGTAATGGTCGAACGCGGTGGAGTTCCGCGCGAGCGCCTCGGTGAAGAGCAGGTCGCCGGCGTCGTAGTAGCCGAGGGCGAACTGGTCGTTGCCGCTCCCCGCGGCGAGGAACCCGCTGTCTCGCTGCACCCGGCCCGAGTTCCAGCCGTGACCTGGGTCCTCGAATCCGCACCCCCGCCACGGGTTCGTCTGGCCGGCCTGCTGCGAGAGGTGCGCAGTGGAGACGAGGTTGCCGTCGGGATCGAGGAACGACTGGTCCTGAACGCCGTCGATGTTGAAGCCCGCACCCCAGCGCGAGAGCCCGTTGCCGACGTAGGCGGCGTCGTCGGCGAGATATCCGAGGTAATGGTCGAACGAACGGTTCTCCATCATCACGACGACGATGTGGTCGATCGGCGACTGGGCGGGCGACTGCGTCAGGATCGTCCCGAGCGGTTGCGTGACCGGCCAGTTGGTGAGCCAACTGCAACCCGGGAGTGCGGTGGCGCCGAGCGCGGCTCCGCCGAGGAGTCCGGCTTGCTGCAGGAACTTCCGCCGACTGATGTCCATGGTCGCCCCCCAAGG
>JBBRHS010000398.1:0-3133 GCA_038222385.1 Acidimicrobiia bacterium | reverse complement strand
ATCTCCTCGCGTACCAGGAGCTCGTGTCGGTCGTCCGTCCCGACTGGATCATCGAGACGGGTACCGGCGACGGCAGCCGGACGCTGTTCCTCGCGTCGATGTGCGAGCTCGTCGGTCACGGCGAGGTGCTCTCGATCGACGACGACGAGGGCGCCGGGAACCAGGGTGCGGCACTCCCCGACCACCCCCGGATCCGGTACCTCCACGGCCTTGCCGCGGGCGACGACACCGCCGATGCCGTGCGCGGGACCGTCGACGGGGGCCGCGTGCTCGTGATCCTCGGCTCCTGCGCCGATCGGGCGACGACGGCGCGCCAGTTCGAGGCGTACGCGCCGCTCGTCCCGGTCGACTCCTACGTCGTGGTCACCGACACCATCGTGAACGGGCATCCGGTGTGGCCCTCGTTCGGGCCCGGCCCGACCGAGGGCGTCAAGCAGGTGCTCACCCGCCACGGCGAGTTCGTCGCCGACCCGCTCATGGAGAAGTACTCGCTCACGTTCAACCCCGGAGGGTTCCTGCGCCGGGTGCGCTGACCGCGCCGGATCAATCCCGACGCTCGGCGACGAGGGCCCGGGCGAACTCGTAGAACTCCATGTCGTTCGCGTTGTCGGCCGCGATGCGTTGGCGGAACGCGTCGTCGACCCCCCAGTCCTCCTCGCTCACCCGCCAGCTCGCCCGCTCGCGGATCTCCCACCCCAGCTGCCGGCCGACATCGTCGAGGAAGTCGTCGTAGCGATCATGGATCCCCACGACGTCGACGGCGCGGAGGTTCGCCTCGGCGATCCGGCGGCGTTCGTCGTCGATCTCGATGACGTCCATGTAGCTCTCGAGCCGATCGCGCTCGGTCATCGCGAAGATCTTCACCTGGTGGTCACGGATGAGGGTCGGAAACAGGAACGGGTCGTCGTAGATCTCCTCGAGCGCCACCTCATGGTGATGTGGGTGGTAGCGCTTGCAGTGCTTGAGGTAGGAGATCGTGCGGGCGACCGGATCGCGCAAGAGGGTCAGCGTCTCCGGCTGCCGATCGAGCAGCCGCGTCGTGACGAACGGGAAGTGACCGGCGAACGCACGAATCGGGTCACGACGTTCCGGCGGGAGGTGCAGCAGGCGCTGGACCAGGATGTTCGCCTCGCGGATGTCGGCGTCGATCTTCGGATCGGGGTACACCGCGCCGGGCGTCCGGAAGTTGTGGTCGATGTGGCGACGGAACGTCGCGCCACCGGTCTTCATGATGTGCACGAAGAAGAAGAGGCGCTCGTCGTCATCCATCGCGGTCGTCCATCGGGCGCGGCTACCAGACGATCGGGACGTGGCCCTGCGGGTAGGCCGACGGCGCGAAGCACCACGTCTCGATGGCGTCACGGTGGTGCGTCATCGTCGGCTCGGTCGCGGTCCGGTGCAGGAGGAGGTCGTCGAAGAGGAGGGCGTCGCCGGCCTCGAACTCCGGACGGACGACGGCCGTCTCGCGGGCCAGCGACTCCACCAGGTCGGACCCCACTGCCCAGTCGAAGTACGAGCCGTGGGTGCCGGTCTCGACGATCTCGTCGAACCGGCGCGGCACCACGTCGAGCCCCGGTGCATCCCGCCCGCAGGGTGTGAGCGCGAGCCAGATGTTCAGGGCCCGGATGTCGCGGCCGAGGAACGCACCGTCTTGGTGCCAACCCGCGTCGGTCGCGACCGGAACCCGCCGGAGGGTGCACTTGTTCGCCGACAGCGCCGGCCGCTCACCCAGGTACTCGTGCACGACCCGGCGCAGCCCGGTGGCCTCCAGCATCTCGAACAGGCGGAACATGACCCGTGGCGAATCAGCAGTCAGCAGGCCCCCGCTGTTCGTCACCCAGGTGCGGCCGAGCGCGGCGTTCTCATCGGCGTCGACGGTCAGCGGATCGAACCACGGGGAACCGGTCGGCTTCGCATACGGTCGGCGGAGGCTGCCCCACTCGCCCAGCGCGTGATCGATCCCCTCGATGAGCTCGCTGACGGTCGCGGGGTCGGCGAGGCCCCGCACCAGGACGCAACCATCGGTGACGATGTGCGCCCGGAGCACATCTGCGGTCAGTTCCGAAGCCGTGAGCTCGGGGATCCGACCGCTCGCGGGCTCGGCTGGTTCGCGCGTCCGGGCCGGCCACGCCGAGATCGCCGAGACCCGGTCGAGGAGGTCGAACGCTCGGTGACGCGTCGACACCAGGCGGTACTCCAGTGCCGGGTCGGGATGCTCCCGATTCGCAGCCGTGAGCTCGTCGATCGCCGCGAGGAGATCACTCTCGGTGACACCGGAGGCCGACAGAACGCTCATTCCGCCACGGAATCTAGCCGTCGGTGCCAGAGCTCCCACACCCACGGGTAGTCCCACGCCTCCTCGTGGGTGGCCCGGAGCGCCGATCGGATCCGCTTGCGCCGCGGATGCGCCTTCGGGTGCCACTCGTGGAACTGGACCGAGAGCGTTCCGATCCGAGGCAACCAGTCGGCCGCGATCAGGCGGTCGAGGACGTCGTACTCCGCGCCCTCGATGTTGACCTTCAGAACGTCGATCTCATCAAGACCGAGCTCGTGGAGCACGGTCACGATGTCGCGAACCTGTACCTCGACGTGCCCGAACTCGCCGTTTCCGCCGTAGATCGACGAACCCGGACCGTCCCGGGAGAGCTCCACGATCTCGTCGGTGGTGCCGACTCCGTACGGGAACACGGTCACCCTCGGGAGCGCGGCCAGTCGCTTCGCCGCCTTCTCGGCAGTCGAGGGGTTCGCCTCGAACGCGTAGACCGAGCATCCGAACCGGGTCGCCACGGCCTTCGACCACTCGCCGATGTAGGCCCCGAGGTCGAGCGCCACCCCGTCGTCGCCGATCGGGACGTCGGTCAGGAGGTCGGGCTTCGCAGCGACCGCGTCCATGAAGTCGTACATCGACTGGCCGTACAGGGCCGTCTCGAGCAGCTGCCGAGCCAGCGGTTCCAGGTCCCGGTGGCGGCGTCGCCGGTAGGCCGTTCGCGGCGTCAGCGCCAGCCGTTTCAGTTCGTAGCGGGATAGGGGCACCCCGACACCTTCGCGCGACGGCGCCGATCAGCCCCCCCCCCCCCCCCGCCCCACCCACGACGCGGAGGCGCGGCGTCCCTCGGTTTAGCTTGGCTTCCGG
>JBBRHS010000397.1:0-3148 GCA_038222385.1 Acidimicrobiia bacterium | reverse complement strand
AACGGTTCCGGCGGCCAAGGTCCTCACCGTGTCCGACGGTGTCATCGCGGGCACCCGCGACGACAAGTCGGGCGCCGCGCTCGTCGCCCGCCTCGGTGAAGCCGGCTTCGACGTCGTCGAGCAGCGGGCGGTGGCCGACGGGATCGACTCGGTGGCCGGCGCCCTCCAGGAGCTGACCGACGGCTTCGCGGGCCTCGTCGTGACCACCGGTGGGACCGGTTTCGGCCCCCGCGACCTCACCCCCGAGGGGACCCGCGCCGCGATCGAACGGGAGGCCCCCGGCCTCGCCGAGGCGATCCGGGCCGCCAGCAACTCCGAGGGGAGACCCTTCGGGATGCTCTCGCGGGGCGTGTGCGGCTCCATCGGTGCCGCCCTCGTCTGCAACGTCCCCGGATCGGCTTCGGGTGCCGTCGAAGCTCTCGAGATCGTCCTTCCCGCCGTCCCCCATGCCCTCGACCTCCTCGCCGGCGGCCGCCCCCACTGACCGTCCCCACTGACCGCCCAGTCTGACCGCCCCCACTGACCGCCCCCGGTCCGCCTCCGGTCCGCCGAGTTGGGCGCGTTCTGGGCCTATGAGTGGCGAAACGCGCCGAACTCAGGGGGCTTGGACGCACGGGAGGGGCCAGAATTAGAACGTGTTCCAATTCTGTTCGGATCGGTGTACCCTGAGGGCACAACTGAATGTCCTCGGGGTAGGGGTGCAAGTCCCGACCGGCGGTGAGAGCCCGCGAACCCGGCGCAGCCAGCGTCCGGGTTGATCCGGTGTGATTCCGGAGCCGACGGTGAGAGTCCGGATGGGAGAGGACGGCTCGGCGTGCTGATCGCGCGCCGCTTCGTCGTCGCCTGCCCGGATCCCGGGGCGGAAGGGACGACGGGTGCGAGACGAGCTGGAGCTCATGGCGGAGGCGGCCGACGTCGGCTGGTCCGCGCGTCGCCGCACCGCACCGAATCCGTGGGTCGGGGCTGTCGTCGTCCGCGACGGCGTGATCGTCGGGACCGGGGCGACAGAACCGCCGGGTGGTGCCCACGCCGAGATCGTCGCGTTGCGCGCCGCGGGGGAGCATGCCCGGGGTGCCGCCATGTTCGTCACGCTCGAGCCGTGCTCCCACCAGGGGCGTACCGGGCCGTGCGCCGATGCTCTGATCGAGGCGGGGGTGGGCCGGGTCGTCGTCGCGCTGGAAGACCCTGACGCGCGGGTCGCGGGCCAGGGGATCGCGCGGCTCCGGGCCGCCGGTGTCACTGTCGATGTCGGGGTCGGTGCCGACCGGGTCAGCCACGACCTCGCGCCGTACCTGCACCACCGCCGTACGGGCCGCGCGTTCGCAGTGGTGAAGACGGCCACGAGCATCGACGGTCGCACCGCGGCCGCCGACGGATCGTCGCAGTGGATCACCGGGCCCGCGGCGCGGGCCGATGGTCACGGGCTCCGCGCCGACGCGCAGGCGGTGGTCGTCGGGTCGGGGACCGCGATCGCCGACCGCCCGACGCTCACCGCACGAGATTGCGATCCGGTACCGGAGCAGCAACCGATGCGAGTGCTGCTCGACGCCCGCGGGAGGGTTCCGGCGACCGGACCGCTGTTCGATCCGGCGATCGCACCAACGCTCGTGGTGACCACCACCGATGCCCCGTCGGCCGCGGTCGACGGGTGGCGGGCCGCGGGGGCCAAGGTCGAGGCGATCGCACCAGACCGCAGAGACGAGGGTGGTGTCGACCTCGCCGAGACCCTCGCGCTCCTCGGGCGCGAATGCGTGCTCGAGGCGCTGTTCGAAGGCGGCGCGACGGTCCACGCTTCGCTGCTGCGCGCCGGCCTCGTCGACCGGATCGTCGCGTACACCGGAGGCGTGGTCCTCGGGTCCGAGGGGCTCGCCGCATTCACCGGTCCTGGTCCGACGACGCTCACCGACGCAGCCCGGTGGCGCCTCGTCGACGCAGCCGCGCTCGACGGAGACGCCCGCCTCGTCTGGGAGCCGGCCTGATGTTCACGGGGATCATCGAGGAACTGGGAACGGTGCGGGCGATCGTCCCCCAAGAAGGTGGTGTGCGCATCGAGATCGACGCCACCACCGTCGTCGACGACGCGGAACTGGGTGCGTCGATCGCGGTCAACGGCTGTTGCCTGACCGTGGTCGAGTTCGGACCCGACTGGTGGGCGGCCGACGCGATCGTCGAGACCCTCGACCGAACCACGATCGGCACGCTCGCGGTCGGCGATCCGGTGAACCTCGAACGACCGGTCCGGCCCACCGACCGTCTGGGTGGTCACGTGGTGCAGGGTCACGTCGACGGAGTCGGGATCGTGGCCGCGCGCGACGCCCTGCCCGACGGGTCGACACGACTGCGCGTCGACGTACCGGCGACGGTCCGGTCGGGGAGCCTGACCCGTTACGTGGTCGAGAAGGGATCGATCACGGTCGACGGCGCGAGCCTCACCGTTGCCGAGGTCGACGACGACGGGTTCGCCATCGCGTTGATCCCGCACACGCTCGCGGTGACGACCCTCGGGGTCCGTCACCCCGGCGACGCGGTGAACCTGGAAGTCGATGTGCTGGCGAAGTACGTGGAGCGGTTGCTCACGAGGAAGCGAGAACCCGATGCCCTTCAGTGAGATCGAGCCCGCCGTCGCGGCGATAGCCCGCGGCGAGCTGGTCGTCGTGGTCGACGACGCCGATCGCGAGAACGAAGGCGACCTGATCATGGCCGCCGACAAGATCACGCCCGAGGCGATGGGGTTCATGGTCCGGCACACCAGCGGGGTGATCTGCATGCCGCTCGTGGGCGAGCGTTGCGACGAGCTGCAACTGCCGCTCATGGTGTCGAACAACACCGAGCAGCACCGCACCGCGTTCACGGTGTCGGTCGACGCCCGGATCGGGACCACGACCGGCATCTCCGCGGCCGACCGCGCCACCACCGTCCGGACCCTCATCGATCCGCAGACCCGGCCCGAGGATCTCGCCCGCCCCGGTCACATCTTCCCGTTGCGCTACCGCGACGGTGGCGTCCTGAAGCGGGCCGGTCACACCGAGGCCGCGGTCGACCTGGCCCGGCTCGCGGGTCTGAACCCGGCCGGCGTGCTCGCCGAGGTCGTGAACGACGACGGCACGATGGCCCGGTTCCCCGAGCTCGAGGTGTTCGCCGAGGAACA
>JBBRHS010000396.1:0-3161 GCA_038222385.1 Acidimicrobiia bacterium | reverse complement strand
ACTCGGTGCGGTGCGGCACCAGCCCGTGAGCACCTCCGGGGAGGCGTCGACGTGATGGTTCGCGCCGCGGCGCCGGCTCGACCGCCCACCGGTTCCGGTCCCGCGAGCGATGTCCGCCGGCTCCGCTCGCTCAACCACGGTAGATCGCGATCCCGAACACGATGACCCACGCGAGGACCATGCCCTGGATCATACGGTCGCGGAGCACGACCTCTTCCGGCGCGCCGCCACCGCCCTGCTGGACGACGAGCGCGTAGCGGAGCACCGCGAGCACGAACGGCACGATCGACAGCTCGTACCAGGGGATGCCACCCTCGCGGGCGGTCTTCTCGAACGCCCAGAGGCAGTACGCGACCATCGTCACACCCGACGCGACGGCCAACACGTAGTTGAGGTACGCGACCGAGTACTCCCCGAGCGTGGCCCGGAACCCGGCGCGCTCCTCGCCCATCTCCTGGAACTCGGCGTAGCGCTTGCCGGTGACCATGAACAGCGACCCGAACGCGGTCACGATGAAGAACCAGTCGGAGATGGGGACATCGGTGGCGACCGCACCTGCGATCGCGCGGAGCACGAAGCCGGATGCGAGGAGGGTGATGTCGATCACGGCGACGTGCTTGAACCAGATCGAGTAGCTCGTCGTGCACAGCACGTAGATCGCGGTGACGGCGGGGAGTTGCCACGATCCCGTTGCGAACCCGAGCCCGATGCCGGCCGCGATCAGGACGCCCGCGGAGATCTTGCCGGTCGTGACCGAGATCACGCCCGCGGCGATCGGGCGGAAGCGCTTCTTCGGGTGGAGCCGGTCGGCTTCGGCGTCGAGCGAGTCGTTCAGGAAGTAGGTGCCACTCGCGGCGAGGCAGAACGCGACGAATGCGATGAGGGTGTTGATGAGCGCGTCGCGGTGGGTGAGGACGCCCGCCGCGCCGGGCGCGGCCGCGACGAGCACGTTCTTCGCCCACTGGCGGGGCCGGGCTTCCTTGACGAATCCCCTGACCTTCGACATCGAGGGTTTGGGGGCCGATGGATCGGTCGGTGTGCGGGTCGGCAGCGAGTCGCCGTTCACGCCGACGGCGCGCGTCGACGTCGCGGGGTCGATGCTCGTCGGGGCTTCGTCAGCCATGCGGTCGCCTACTGCTCCGTGCCGCGGGGGACACTCGGTGTGACAACGAAGTTACCCGTGGGGTTTCGACGAACCGGAGTCGTCAGGGTTGCCAGATTGTGACGCAGCCCAGCTGAACACACCTTTCGCCATGGTGGATGCTTCGGCCGCCGCGCGGGCGCGGTTGACCGAAACCCGCGCCTCGTGGGCCGCGGCGAGGCCCGGATCGGCCTGAACGGCCCATTCTGCGAGCTGTCCGGCCAAACGGAGGTCCCCGGCTTCCGCCGCCGATCGGGCCCGGTCGGCGAGTCGATCGGCCCCGCCGGCCAGCGCCGCCACCTCCCGGGCGAGGTCGGAGTCGGCCGGTGGCTTCAGTCGGGCCGGGTTGCCGTCGTACCAGCCTCCGTAGAGGCGCCAGACGTTGCGGACCACGAACTCGGGCTCGTCGTACACCGGCCGGAGGTACGGCTTCGCGAGCAGTTCCTCCGGGTACTCGATCGTGTGGACGATGTCGTCGAGGCGGGCACCCTCGTTCATCAGCGCGACCGTCTGGTCGTGCAACGATTCGAGCAGCACCGCGACGTCGAGGAGCGCGGCGCGGACGCGGTCGGCGCCCACGATCGGCAGCCCGTGACCCGGCAGCAGGATCTCGGCCCCGAGCGTGGCCATCTCGCGGGATGCCTGCGCCCACTCGCGGGGATAGCGCTGCACCTTCTGCGGGTTCCCGCAGTTCGGCGAGGCCCAGATGAACAGGTCGCCGCAACAGAGGACCTTGCGGTCGGGAACCCACACCCACGTGTGGTCGTCGGTCTCGCCGCGCGCGTGGTGCAACTCGAACCGCTCGCCTGCGAGTTCGATCGTGAGGTGGTCGCGGTAGGTCTCGTCGGGGTAGCGGTACTCGAGCGGCCACCGCAACGACGGGTTCTGGAACTGCCGCTGGTTGATCACCGCGTTGTACCCGTTGGTGGCCTGGTACCGATCGAAACGCGCCGCGATCGCTTCGTGGGCGACGACCCGCGGCGCCGGATCGCCGGCGGCCACCGCGTCGGCCTCGTAGAGGTCGACACCGAAGCAGTGGTCGACGTGGCCGTGGGTGAAGACCGCGGTGTGGAGCGGCCGGTCGCTCCAGGTGCGGAGCGCGTCGTGCGCCCTCGCCGCGAGGAACGTGCTGCCGGTGTCGACCAGCACGAGACCCTCGGCGGTCGAGAACGCGCTCACGTTCGCGAACGACGCGACGAACGCGAGGTCGTCGTCGAACCGGACCAGTTCGCCGAAGTGCCGGAAGGGATGGTGCTCCTCGATCGGGAGCTCGCCCGTCCACAGTCGGTCGGCCACATCGAGCAGGTCGGAACCATTCGGGGTCATCGGGCGAGTTTCGCAGGTCCTGATCGTCGTCTCACCGTCCCATGACACTCGGGGCGCATCCTGGGAAGCCTCAACCACTCAGGAGGAACCCAGATGAAGCTCACGATCACCCAGCGGATCGCCGCCGCCGTCGCCGCCGGAACCATGATCGTCGGCGTCGGTGCGACGGTCGCCTCGGCTGCCCCCGCCCCCGAGGATCGGCAAGCCGCGGTCAGCGAGCGCCTCGCCAAGCTCGACTGTGCGAACGCCGACGAGGTCAAGACAAAGGTCGACGAGCGGGCCGCGAAGGCCACGACCCGCATCTCGGACCGGGTCGCCGATCTCGGCGAGATGAAGGCGAAGGTCGCCGATGCGGGCCGCGAGAAGCTGGCCGACCGGATCCAGAAGCGGATCGACCGACTGAACGAGCGGCTCGACCAGATCCCCGGCTTCGTCGACGAGGCGAAGGCCAGGATCGACGAGAAGTGCGCCACCGCCGGCTGAACGTCCGCTGAACGTCCACCGCAACGTGGTTGCCCACGAAATCAGAACGTGTTTCAATTTTGGGATGACTCCCGAGCCGGCGGCGGCCCCGACGGCGCTCGCCCGCAACCAGGCCGCCCGGCGCCGGAGGGTCCTCGACGCGGCCCTGTCGCTCGCGGCCGACGGTGGCTTCGAGGCGGTGCAGATGCGCGACGTGGCGGCGGCGGCGGGG
>JBBRHS010000395.1:0-3178 GCA_038222385.1 Acidimicrobiia bacterium | reverse complement strand
CACCGAGCCTGTCGCGAGTGCCGCGCCGAGTGCGGACGACGACGGAACCGCAGAAAGCCCCCAAACCGTCGCGCCCACATGGTCCGCGACGACCACACCGCCCCCCGCCGCCGGTCTCCCTCCTGTGCCCGCCTGGGCTGCGCCTGCGCCCGCGTCGCCGGCACGGAAGTCGCGCGGCCGGGTCAAGCTCTTCGCCGGCGGTGCCGTGATCGGTGCGCTCGTCGGCGCGCTCGTGGCCGGCGGCATCGTCGCGGTGGCAACGAACGACAACGACAGCAACTCGACGACCCGCGTCGTGGAGCGGGTCGTGCCGGCCAGGAACTCGCCGAACACGTCGGTGTTCGTGGAACCGGCCGACATCCAGGACGTGCTCGCGGCGGTCGAGCCCGCGGTCGTCGCCATCACCACCGGCGGCGCGTCGGACCTGTTCGGCGACAGCGGTTCCGGCGGCGGCGCCGGCACCGGATTCGTGGTGTCGGCCGACGGCGTGATCGTCACGAACAACCACGTGGTCGAAGGCTCGAAGAACGAGATCGAGGTCAGCTTCTCCGACGGCACCAAGAAGAAGGCGACCGTTCTCGGCAGCGACGCGTCGATCGATCTCGCGGTGATCAAGGTCGACGGCGAGAACCTGCCGATCGCGAAGCTCGGCGACTCCGCTGCGCTCCAGGTGGGCGATCAGGTGATCGCGATCGGCAACGCACTCGCGCTCGACGGTGGTCCGAGCGTGACGCAGGGCATCGTCTCGGCGGTGAACCGCCAGATCCAGGAGCAGAACGGCGCCGCCCTCTTCAACCTGATCCAGACCGATGCGGCGATCAACCCGGGTAACTCGGGTGGGCCGCTCGTGAACTCGAGCGGCGAGGTCGTCGGCATCAACACCGCGATCGCCGACCCCAGCGACGCGCAGAACGTCGGGTTCGCGATCTCGATCTCGAGCGTGAAGGACGCCATCGACCAGCTCCGGGCGGGCGAGAGCGTGCGGTTGCCGTACATGGGCGTGTACTCCGAGACGCTCACCCCGGCGATGTCGAGGGAACTGGGCGCCGAGACCGAGCTCGGTGCGCTCATCCGAGAGGTGACGGGTGGGAGCCCGGCCGACGAAGCGGGGATCAAGAAGGACGACGTCATCATCCAGGTCGGCGACACCAAGATCACGAGCGCCGAAGACGTCGGTACCGCCGTCCGTCAGAAGGCGGTGGGTGACACGGTTGCGGTCACGGTCGACCGCAAGGGCGAGCAACAGACGGTGCAGGTCGCCCTCGGGATCCGCCCCGACTCGAACTAGGCGTTCTCTCCGGTAGGTCAGGGGAGGGGTCGGGAGGCCCCTGCGAAGCGGCCCCCGGCGGCGTCGGTGTCGGCCACGTCGATCACGACGCCGTAGTCGCGACCCTTGGCTTCGACGTCGAAGCCGAGGCCGATGGCGAGCACGACGTGATCCGCGCCGGCGGGGCCGTAGGTGAGCAGATCACCGGGGCGGACCGCGTCGGGTGCGACGGGGATCCCGGTGCGCAACTGGGCTCCCGAGAAGTGGGGGAGCGAGATCGCGCTCTGCTGCCACGCCCGTCGGGTGAGGCCGGAGCAGTCGTAGGTGTCGGGCCCGGTGGTCGCGTACACGTAGGGCTTCCCCACCTGTGAGAGCGCGAAGTAGGTGGCGCGCCGGGCCGTCACCGGCGTCGACGCCCAGACCGCGTCGAACGCAGCCCCGTCGCGTCCGACCTCTGCCCCCACGGCGTCGGCGAGCCGGCGTCGGGCCGCGGTGTCGTCGCCGGCCACCAGCGCGATCTCGGCGTCACGCGCGGCACGCGCGACCGCGCCGAGAGCGGCATCCGAGGGCGGGAGGGTCGCCGGATCGATGCCCGCGAGTTCGCCCGACGTGAGCTTCGCGGCGAGTTGCGCGATCTCCGCCTGGGTCGCGACCACGCCGGCGGCGTTCTGTTGGAGCGCGGCGCTGACCGCCCCGGCCTGCTCGTCGTTCCGTCGGCGCTGGACGTCGAGATCGGAGAGGCGGCGCTCGAGTGCACGGGTCGCGGCGCGGGTGAGCACGAGCACCCGCTCGCTCGCGAGGTCGGACATCCCGTCGTCGGTGCGCCGCTGTCCCGCGTCGAGCAGCGCCCGGGTTCTGCGGGTGCGCATCCGCTCGAGTGCGGAATCGGTGGTGCGGCGGTCGTTCGCCAGCGTTGACCGGGTGGTCTCGACCAACTGCGCGGCCCGTTCGAGCTCGGGGCGCACGGAGACGAGCCCCGTCGCGATCGCCCGGAGCACATCGAGCTCCGCGACGGCAGCCGCGACCGAGTCGCTCGGGAGCAGGGGTGAGCTCGCGACGTCGGGCGGTCCGCTCGATTCCCGGATCGCGACCGCGGCCGCCCGTGGGTCGGGGGGCAGGGCCGCGACGACCGTCGCGACCGCATCGACCGCCACCTCGGCGTCGCTCGGGCCGCGACCCGGACGCTCCCCGGGTGCAGGCGCCTTCGTGGTCGAGGTCGTGGCGGGAGCCTTCGTGGTGGAGGTGGTCGGCGCTTTCGTCGTGGTCGTGGCGGGGGTCTTGGTGGTGGAGGTCGTGGGTGCCTTCGTGGTCGTGGTCGTGGCGGGTGCCTTGGTGGTGGAGGTCGTGGGTGCCTTCGTGGTCGTGGTCGTGGCGGGAGCGTTCGTGGTGGAGGTCGTGGGTGGCGGAAGGGTCGTCGACGTCGGCAGGGTCGTGGAAGTCGGCGCGGTGGTGGACGGCGGAACGGGAGTCGACGTCCCTGGCGCGGCCAGGGGGTCACAGTTGGCCGTCACGAGCGCGAGCACGATGGCCGCGGTGATGATGCTCGCTCTCCGCTGGTTCACTGTTCTCGCTCCAACCGGGCCTCGGTGCCTGACGTCGGCTGTCTATCGGCCGGGTGCGTCGGCGAGGCGGTCGGGAGACGAATGCGAGGCGAACACCGGGCGAACAGCTCCGGCGGGCAAACGGTCGGTGCGGGCCGGTTCGTGCGGGCGAACCCTGGACCGGCGAGGGCCACGGGTAGGGTGGACCGGTCGGTCACGTTCCGAGGAGTTCCATGAGTACCGAATCCGAGGAGCTCGAGCAGCTCCCCCCGAAGGGCCACATCAAGGTCGTGTACATGGGCCCCGTCTCGCCCCACTGGGAGGTCCGCGGCGTCTTCGGCGACCGCCAGGTGGTCGACGGCTTCCGTGA
>JBBRHS010000394.1:0-3200 GCA_038222385.1 Acidimicrobiia bacterium | reverse complement strand
GATGCGGCCCGGACCGTCGACCTCGAGCTGCTCTGCACTCGTCAGACCGGTGGCACCGCGATCAAGGGAACCGCGACGTTCGTGGCGGAGTGAGTCGGGCGTCTCGACTCACGCAGTGGTGCGGAACCCGAACGTATAGGTCTCGGCGTCGTCGCGACTCCGGATCGACGGCCAGAAGACGACCTGCACGAGGTGGGGTCCGGTCGAGAACCGGGAGAACTCCTTCTCGGGTCCCGGCTGGAACACCATCGAGTTCTGCGTCGGTCGGCCGAGCTGATCTTCGGGGATCTCGACGCCGTCGATGATCAGCACGCCGGTGAGGTCGTCGCGGAGTACGGCCGACACCGACTGCTGCGGCTTGTTCAGGGTGCCCGGTGCGGGCTGGGTCGAGACGATCTCACTCGGGAGCGCATCCGGGTCGGTCGACGACTTCGTGTCGGATTCCAGGCCCACGAACACGACGAGGCTCGCGACGATCATGAGCCCGATCGCCACGATCGCGAACCGCCCCGGGTGCTCGAACGCCTTCCGAGGAGGCGTTGGGCTTCCGACACCGACGGATCGCTGGTTCACACGCCGACGCTATCCCCACGAGGAGGCGGGAGAAGCAGTGGAGCGGGCGGAAGGTGGTCGCGGGCCGTGGAGTGGTGAGCGATCGAGCCCACGCAACGGATTCGACCTGGAGAGGCGGGAGAAGCAGTGGAGCGGGCGGAAGGTGGTCGCGGGCCGTGGAGTGGTGAGCGTTCGAGCCAGTGCAACGGATTCGACCTGGAGAGATGCCACGATCCGTGGTCGCCGCCCCGCTACCGTGACCTGGATGGCATTGAGCGGCGTCGCCGACTTGGTCGGTCGCGTCCTGGCCGGCCGCTACCGCCTCCTCGCCCCGATCGGCACCGGGGCGTCGGGACGCGTCTACGTCGCCGACGACGTCCGCCTGCGCCGCAAGGTCGCGGTGAAGGTCCTCCACTCGGCGCTCGCGGAAGACGCCGGGTTCCTCCGCCGGTTCCGGACCGAGGCCCAACTCGCGGCGTCGTTGCACCACCCCAACATCATGGCGGTCTACGACTGGGGTGACGACGTCGTCCCGTTCATGGTTCTCGAGCTCCTCGAGGGCGGTTCGCTGCGCGGCATGCTCGACCACGAACGCCGGTTGAGTCCGGCCCAGGCGGCTCACGTCGGGCGTCAGGTGGCGGCGGCACTCGAGTACGCGCACTCGCGTGGCCTCGTGCACCGCGACGTCAAGCCTGCGAACCTCCTGTTCGACGAGCACGGCATCGTGCGGGTCGCCGACTTCGGCCTCGCCCGGGCGCTCGCGGAGGCGAGCTGGACGGAACCCGCAGGGGCGGTGCTCGGTACCGCTCGCTACGCCGCACCCGAGCAGGGCGGTGCGTTTCCACTCGACGGACGTGCCGACCTCTACGCGCTCGCGCTCGTGATCATCGAGTCGGTCACCGGCCGTGTGCCCCTCGTCGCCGACACCCCCCTCGGGACGCTCGCGGCTCGATCGCACGGTTCGGTCGTCGCGCCGGCGGCGCTCGGGCCGCTCTCGGCGGTGGTCGAGCGGGCCGGTCGCAGTGACCCGGCCGACCGCTACCCCAACGCGGCCACGATGGAGGCGGCGCTCGTCGACGCGGAGGACGCGCTGCCCCCCTCGGCTCCGTTGAGCCTCGCCGGGATCGGCAGCGTGGTCGAAGACCTGCATCCGACGGCGCTGCCGCAGTCCCGTCGGCGGGCGTTCGACCAGGATTCCGCCGATGAGCCCGACGGCGCCGAGATCGAGGTGGTCGACGAGCCCGAGCTCATCACGGTCACGCGCGAGCGTGGGCCGATTCCGTGGGCGGGGATCGTCGTGGCGGTGGTCGCGACGGTCGCGCTCCTGGCGGCGGCGTTCGCGTTGGCGCGGGCGCCGGGTGGCTCGACCGCGGTGCCCAACGTGGTGGGTCTGTCTGCCACTGATGCCGAAGCCGCGATCCAGCGAGTCGGCCTCGCCACCGAGACCCGCTCGCGACGCGATCGCGCCGAGAAGGATACGGTCGTCGAGCAGCTGACGCGACCTGGAGTCTGGCAGCCGGACGGTGAACCGGTCGTGCTGGTTCTCTCGCGGGGTCCGAAGGTAGTGGCGTTCGGCAGCGTTGTCGGCCAGCCCGTCGACGCCGCGACGGCGGCGCTCCAAGCGCTCGGATTCGTCGTCGACGCCACGGTCCGAGCCTTCGACGAGCAGGCCCAGGCGGGAACCGTGCTGGCGAGCGACCCCGCCGGCGAGGCGGTACCGGATTCGCTCATCACGCTGACCGTGAGCGACGGCCCCGCGCCACGGACCGTTCCGGATGTCGGAGCCGGGGGCACCTTCGCCGCCGCCGCCGCGAAGCTCGATGCGGTGCAGCTGTCAGCCGCCCAGGTCGAGGAGTTCAACGACACGGTGCCCGCCGGTCAGGTCCTCGGGAGCGATCCCGCGGCCGGCGCGCAGGTGCCGCGAGGCACCGCAGTGGCGGTGCGCGTGAGCAAGGGCCCCAATCTCGTGGCGGTCCCCGCAGTCGTGGGCGCCACGATCGAGGCGGCGAGCCAAGCCCTCGCCGCGCAGGGCCTGCAGGCGTACGTCCAGGGGAACCTCCGCCCGGGCGGGAAAGTGCTCGCCACCGATCCACCGGTGGGCACCATGCTCAAGCGGGGATCGACCGTCCTGGTCTTGCTCTGATCCTCCGGATCCGCTGATCGGTCGGGATCCGCAGGATCCACCCGCCCGTCCTCACCAAATGAGCCGCGTGGCCTACACCACTTCCCGGCTCGATTCCTTACGATTCCACTCTACGTGGTCACCGGAGGCATAGACGACCGGTGACGGCCACGGAACGTGATGGTTCTCACGGTCGGGCCGCGCGGCGCCACGGATGGTGTCGAGGGATCGAAGAGGCAGGCGAGATGCGGCGACCAGCGCACGGAGGCACCAGCCGGCCCGGCCCGGCCCGGCCCGGGAGCGGCTACGGACGCCCGGAACGCTCGCGTCCGGCACCGATCCGGCGTGACGAGATGTCGACCGATCCGTTGTGGTGGTTCGAGCGCGAGCTCGAGTTCGAACGGGCCCGACTCGATCTCCTCGACGCCGACCGGTCGACGGAGCGCGCTTAGCTCGAACCGACGCGCATCGGAAGGCGCGTCGTCGGAAGATCGGGGATCGACGGTCGGTAGCATCCGGCCACGTC